>JBDLIF010000260.1:0-4479 GCA_039714955.1 Pseudomonadota bacterium
AAGACTGCTCCACCGGGGTGGTCAATGTGAAAAATCAGTGGTGGTTCACCCAGATTTATTCTGGGAAACTGCCGGTGAGATAATCTGAGAGACAACACCGGCCATGCAGGTACACATGTCCCCGACCGGCCGCCACCCAGCAATACTCCAGGGCTACTGCTCCAAAATTGCGTTGCGAGGAATAGGGGGGGGTCGTCGCAAGGCGTCGTGCCAGATTTACCGGTAGCCTTTTGAAGTCAACCAGTCCGATGCCCCTGGCCAAGGAGTGTTGTGGGATGCGGCTACCCAACCTCTCCCGGTTGAGCCAGGCGCCTCTATTGCGCTGTGCATAAAAGGTCTCTCTGCGCACTGGATCATGAACCAGCGCAAAACTGACACTCTGATCCCGGATCAGGGCCAGGGAAACGGCAAAATAGGGGATGCCCATGGCGAAGTTGCTTGTTCCATCCAGAGGGTCCAACACCCAGACGTCCGAATCAGGCGTGGCCAGCGCTTTTTCCTGTTCCTCCGCCGACATCTCCTCCGACAGAAAGCCACAATCAGGATAGTTATTAGAAAGCAGTTCCTGAATCCGTTGCTGCATCGCCAGATCCGCCGCCGTAACCATTGATCCGTCGCTCTTTATGTCAGCCTCAATCTGTTTGAAACTCCCCAACAACTCCTGTTCGGCTGCCTTAGCCACCGAATCACATAATTGCTGGTATTTTTTCGATAACATTTGTCGATTCCGAAAACGATAGCCATCGATTGTGTATGGTTCCCAACTAAAAAGGCATCGGTTATAAACGATTCTTATTTGTCACCGATGCCTTTTTTTACAGTAACAGGTTTTTGTCACTGTAGTGTTAACCCTGTCGGTGGTGGGGCGATGTACACCCTATTTGGTTAGGTTTTCCGCCAGGGGAAGAACAAGTGGACTGGCCCAGACAGAGTCAGTAAAGTGCACACTCTCCAATCACGTGCGGTAAATAACAGATGATCTTACAGACCCGGAATCTCGGCAAAAGCATCAACAGCCCGGAGGGCAAGCTTCGTCTACTGCACGACGTGGAATTAGATATTGCTGCCGGAGAAACAGTTGCCGTAATCGGCGCCTCAGGCGCTGGAAAATCCACCCTGTTGGGGTTGTTAGCCGGGCTGGATGTCCCTACTGAGGGGCAGATTTTCTTTGATAACGAGGACCTGTTCAGCCTTAGCGAGGATGGCCGCGCCCGATTGCGGGCGGAAAAGGTTGGCTTTGTCTTCCAGTCCTTCCACCTCTTGCCCCATCTCACCGCACTGGAAAATGTCATGCTGCCGCTGGAGTTGGCCGGCAGCGAGGGGGCCAGGAAGGCCGCCACCGAGATCCTTGAACGGGTGGGCCTTCAAAACAGGCTACGCCATTATCCGAAGCAGCTATCCGGCGGTGAGCAGCAGCGCGTCGCCATTGGCCGGGCCTTTGCACTTCACCCCAAGATACTGTTCGCCGACGAGCCCACAGGCAACTTGGACCGTTATACCGGCAAACGTATAATCGATCTGTTGTTTAGCCTCAATGAGGAACAGGGGACCACCCTGATCCTGGTCACCCATGATGCGCATCTGGCAGAGCGCTGCCAGCGCCGTCTGGAGCTGGACGAGGGCCTGCTGAGGAGAGGCGAATGAACACCACCCGCCTGGCCCTGCGCCTGCTGGGGCGCGAGTGGCGTTCCAGTGAACTGCGGGTGCTGGCCCTGGCCCTGATCATTGCCGTCGCCAGCCTCAGTTCGGTCAACTTTTTCACCAGTCGTGTTCATCAGGTTCTGGAAGGTCAGGCCAGCAACCTGCTGGGCGGTGACCTGATATTGTTGGCCGACTATCCCATCAAGGAGGTACGCAGACAGCAGGCCATGGCGCTGGGATTGCTCACCGCCGAGACGGTGGAGTTTCCCGCCACGGCCATGGCAGGTGAGCGCAATCACCTGGTTGCCCTTAAGGCGGTTGGTAATGGCTACCCCTTGCGCGGTCGCAACCGCACCGCCCCCAAGTTGTTCGCACCTGACAGTGAGGTAGAGGGTGGCCCCCTCCCCGGCACGGTATGGGCCAGCAGCCGACTCTTGACTCTATTGGGTATCGATGTAGGAGATGAGATCACTCTTGGCTCATCCCAATTCAGAGTCGCGGCGGTGCTGACCAGTGAACCCGACCAGTCCGAGGGTGTGTTGTTCAATATTGCCCCCCGGTTACTGATGCATACGGCCGACCTGCCTCACGCCGAGCTGTTACAGCCCGGCAGCATCGCTCAATACCGCCTGCTCGTGGCAGGGGAGGCGCCCCTCATTGCCCGACTGCAGGCGGAGATGGAACCCCGGCTGGTCACGGGCGAGGTCCTGCACGATGTCATGGACGCGCGCCCCGAGGTTCGCTCAGCCTTGGCCCGGGGCGAGGCCTTTCTCAGTCTGGCTGCTCTTATCAGTGTCTTACTGGCAGGGGCTGCGGTGGCCATGGCCGCACGCCGCTTTGTGCAGCGCCACCTGGACGATTGTGCCGTGTTGCGCTGTATCGGCGCTGAGCAACCAGTGATTTCACAGCTCTATGGCGTACAGATGCTCACCCTCGGGATTGTTGCCAGCCTGATCGGTGTCGCTCTGGGCTATCTCGCTCAGGAGGGGCTGGTGGCCCTGCTTGCCCCCCTGGCGGGTATCAAGCTGCCGACCCCCTCTGCCTGGCCCGTTTTCAGCGGTTTTTCCA
The DNA here is from genome assembly GCA_039714955.1 of Pseudomonadota bacterium. GTDB lineage: Bacteria > Pseudomonadota > Gammaproteobacteria > Chromatiales > Chromatiaceae > JASJBU01. Next base: position 2,710 of record JBDLIF010000260.1, read on the forward strand.
CCGGCCTCATCACGCTGCTGGGATTTGCTATCCCTCCCGTGCTCCAGCTCAAGGATGTACCCACGCTGCGGGTGCTGAACCGGGATCTCGGACAGATCCAGGGTAATACCCTTGCGGCCTATGCCGCAGCGGTGGGTGCATTCGTTCTGCTGGTGGCCCTACAGGCCCAGGATTTGAAGATGGCCCTGAGTATTGTCACCGGCCTCCTGCTCGTACTGGTGTTATTGGGTCTGCTCTCCTGGCTGTTGCTCTTGCTGCTGCGGCCCCTGCGTGAGCACGGTGGCGTCTCCTGGCGCTTTGGCCTGGTGAATATCTCGCGCCGCTCGGGCCACAGCCTAATTCAAACCCTGGGCTTCTCTGTTGGGCTAATGGCCCTGTTGCTGTTGGCGGTGGTGCGCACAGACCTTTTGCAAGAATGGGAGAACCGTCTGCCGGCCGATGTCCCCAACCGTTTCCTGATCAATATTCAGGCCGACCAGCTGGAGCCTTTGCAGTCATTTTTTAAAAAAGAGCAGCTTCAGCCGCCTCTGCTCTCCCCCATGTTGCGGGCGCGTCTTACCCACATCAACAATTCCCCCGTATCGCCTGAAGATTTCAAAACCCGGCGCGCCAAGCGCCTGGTACAGCGGGAATTCAAAATCTCTTGGTCTGACCAGATACAGCCCGGCAATGAGGTTGTCAGCGGCCAGTGGTGGGAAGCCCTGGACAGTGGCAAGGCGCTATTGTCAGTGGAGCAGAACCTGGCCGATGAGCTTGGGTTAAAGATCGGTGATAGCCTCACCTATAACATTGGCGGCCAACAGTTCACAGCAATAATTCATAACCTGCGCAAGGTGGACTGGGAAAACTTTCGCGCGAACTTCTTTGTCGTAACTCCGCCAGGTACACTCGATGACTACCCGGTAAGCTACATCACCGGTTTCTTTGTGTCTAAGTCCCAACAGGTAATCCTTGACCGTCTGCTGCAGAAGTTTCCCAATATCGTCCTATTGGACGTGGCTACCATCCTCGACCAGATCCGGGAGATCATCGATCGCGTAACCTTGGCGGTGGAGTATGTGTTCCTCTTTACGCTCGGCGCCGGACTCATGGTCATGTACGCAGCCATTCACGCCACCCTGGACGAACGCATACGCGAAATCGCCATCCTCCGCACCATCGGTGCCCGTCATGGTCAGTTGCTGAGCGGTATCACTATTGAGTATGCCGGTATCGGTCTGCTCGCCGGTCTGGTTGCGGCCATTACTGCCGGTGTTATCGGTATGGTGCTGGCGGAGCGTGTCTTCCAACTCAGCTATGTCCCGGGACCGGGACTATGGCTGGGAGGCACCCTGGTTGGGGCTATTGGGGTCGGGATTGCGGGCACACTGGGTACCCGTTCCACCCTGCATCAACCTCCACTACCGACCTTGAGGCGCCTATAAGTGATCGGATTTGGTCCGTTGTCAAAAGCACTGTTCGGTAACCCAACCTATACGTAGGGGTACTCATTGTTTAGATAGCGCTGTTGAACATTCGACACAAGGCAACACCGTGTCTATCACAAAAGTGGACACCAAAACCTACTATGCGCCATAAGAATTGATCCATCAACACGAGCATCCAGTGGTGCCTTGAGCATAATACTCGATGTTCGAGTTACAGTAACAATTAGGATACACTAACCCCATGAAGATCGTGGACCAACGCAAATGATAGGCAGAACAGGTAAACTCGTTCGTGGACAGAAACAGCGTGGTGAGGCCAAAACGGCCAAGTTACCCATAAAGC
>JBDLIF010000261.1:0-4474 GCA_039714955.1 Pseudomonadota bacterium
GCCCCGGCTCAGTTGCAACGGCCTGGCATCGGATGCATCGGTGATCTCCGGCTTACGCTCCAGCAGTTTGAAGATCAGATCCATATCCGCCAGGGAGTATTTGATCTGCCGGTAGACGATGCCGAGGAAGTTGAGGGGGATGAAGAGCTGCAGCAGAAAGGCGTTGACCAGCACCAGGTCGCCGATCGACATTGACCCCTCCACCACCCCGTCCGCGGCGAAGATCATGATACAGGTGACACCGGCCGCAATGATCCCGCCCTGACCGAAGTTGAGCAGGGACATGGAGGTCTGGCTCTTCACCGCGTTCTCCTCCCAGTCCGCCAGGGTGTTGTCGAAGCGCTCCAGCTCCAACCGCTCGTTGCCGAAATACTTCACCGTCTCATAGTTGATCAGACTGTCGAAGGCATGGCTGTTGGCCTGGGAGTCGAGCCGGTTCATCGCATGGCGATACTCCATGCGCCACTCGGTGATCGCCAGGGTGAAGGCGACATAGACCGCCACGGTACCGAAGGTCACCAGGGTGAAGACGATGTCATACTGGGTCAGCAGCACCAGCGCCACCAGGGTGAACTCCACCAGCATCGGCAGGATACTGAAGACCATGTAGTTGAGGATCGAGCTGACCGAACGGGTGCCCCGCTCCAGGTCCCGGCTGATCGCGCCGGTCTGGCGCTCCAGATGGAAGCGCAGGGAGAGATCGTGCAGATGGCTCAGCACCCGGTTGGAGAGCCGGCGCATGGCCCGGTAGCGCACCCGGGCGAATACCGCATCCCGCAGCTCGTTGAACAGGGAACTGCTCAGCCGCAACAGACCATAGCCCAGCAGCAGGAACAGGGGCAGTACCAGCAAGGTCTTGTCCCCCTGTTCCAGGCCATCCACGATCTGTTTCAACACCAGCGGGATTCCCACGTTCGCCACCTTGGCCAGCACCAGGCAACCCAGGGCGAACAGCGCCCGGCCACGATACTCCCAGAGAAAGGGCAGCATATTGCGCAGATTGTGGAGGTCGCGCCGGTCCTTGTGGACCCGGGACTGGGCTATGACGTGGGACATGCTAAAATGCGCCGCTCAGGTAAATCGGTTGATTCTATCGGATTCGGCAGCGAATGCGCATAATCACCGGTTTTTTCTATGGAATCGGCGATCGCGGCCTGCCGGATAATCGGCCGATACGGTCAACGTCAATGTGATATCAGACAGATGAGCAACGATTGCAGTTACAACGAACTCTACCCACTCCAGGTGCTGGATGACAGTATGGAACCGGAATTTCCGCAGAAGTGCGTGATCGTCATCGAACCCTCCGAGGTCTGTGCCACTGGCGCCTATGTGCTTGCCGAGGTGAATGGCGAACGCTGGTTCCGTCAATATCTGGCGGGCGGCGAACAGGCTAAACGACTGGTGGCGCTGAAGGAAGGGTTTCCGGAAATCAATCTGGATGACCGGGAATTCAAAATATTGGGGGTGGTCGTCCAGCGCAATATTGGCCGCAAGGTCAAGCATTACCATCCCTATGTACCCGGCGGTGAAGCCCCAAAAAATATCGAACTAAATTAGGCCTGAGCCGCGCACACGCCATGAACATCAGGCACTCTGCCTCCCTGCTGCTGACCGCCATACTGATTGTTTCCGTCACCGTCTCCTGCTCCCGGACTGATGAGGGAGACGAAAAAAAGCCCAAAAAGAGTCGCACGCCCAAGAGTCACCTGGTGGTGACGGAAACCGTTTCCATCCGCTCTATCGGTCTCACCCACGAACGTAGCGGTACATTACGGGCACGCCAGTCGGTACGGATCTTCAATCAGGAAGAGGGCCGCATCACCGAGCTGCCCTTTTATGAAGGCGACAAGGTCAGGACCGGAGAGCGTCTTGTGCGGCTCGAAGACGACCTGCTGAAGGCCGAACTGGACAAGGCCAGTGCAACCAGCCGGCTGGCCAGCAGTGATCTGCGGCGTCTGCAGGGACTGGCGAAACACAAGGCCGTCTCGGATGAAGAGCTGGCCCAGGCCAGGACCGCACTGAATGTGGCCGAGGCGGAACTAAAAATGTTAAAGATCCGCCTGGGTTACACCCTGATTCAAGCCCCTTTCAGTGGTGTGATCAGCCAGCGTCTGGTGGAACCGGGGGATGTGGTGTCGCGCCATACCCACCTGTTGAGTTTGATCGATCCTGAATCACTGATCACCGAGATCCAGATTTCCGATCTGCTGTTGAGCCGCATCCACCTTGACGACCCGGTAAAGGTACGTATCGACGGATTGGGCACACAGCGCTATGCGGGCAAAATCCTGCGTATCCACCCGGCACTCGACCCCAAGACCCGCATGGGCATAGTGGAGGTGATACTCGATCCTGTACCCGAAGGAGCAAGATCCGGGCAGCTCTGCCGGGTTACCCTGGACACTGCCGCCAGTGAACGCATCATGATCCCATTCCGTGCCCTGCAGCGGGACAATCAGGCTGAATATGTCTATCGTCTGGATCAGGACGACAAGGCCCGCCGGGCAGAGGTGGTAAGTGGTATTCGCGTTGCCGACCGGGTCGAGATCATCCAGGGACTCAAGACCGATGAACGGATCGTGGTGAAGGGGTTTCTTGGACTGCGGGAGGATAAACAGGTTGAAACGGTCGATTAACTCTCAGTGAAAAATCCGCTATCTTTTTAGGTGTATCTCTTCATAATATCCACTTCATGAATCGGCCGATAAAGAGCTATCACCAGTCAAGAGGAGTTGTACCATGAATATCGACCTTGCTGATGTCACCATCCATGTAGACGAGACCCTCGATTCCGCGGGTTTGTCACAACTGGATTCAGCCTTTCGCGAAAGGGACGGCGTTGTCTCCGTGCATGTAGATGAAAAACGCCCCCACCTCTTCGTACTGGAGTACAACCCGGACAAGATGACCAGCCAGGATCTGCTGAAGATCGTGAAATCCCAGGGAATGCATGCGGAACTGGTGGGGCTCTAGTAGGTTTCCGTCCAGAAACGACGGAAATTAAGCCAATCCCGTTCCCTACGGGATTTGGCATTTCCCCTATCCCTATCGGTCAGATGTGCCAGCTGGTGCATCCGGGCAAACTCATCAGTACTGAGCGCTTGAGAGAGTCACTCTCAGCCGATATGATCCCTCGCTTCAACTTGCACGACTTCATGCGTAGTGAATCACCTGCTGAGGTGGTGTAACCATAACTAAAGCTACTTTATCCGAGCCAGGAGCACCAAGGCATGAAGCGAGTCACCCTAGTCGGCAGTGGGTTTGCCGCCCTGACGGCAATCAAAAACCTGCGGGCGAGCAGCCAGGAACTGGAGATCACGGCCGTCAGCCCAGAGGCGGAATTTCACTACCTGCCCGGCTCCATCTGGATACCCTCCGGCATCCGCGAACCAAAGGATCTCATCATTCCACTGGAGAGTTTCTTCCGCCGGATGCGGGTGACCCACCGTGCGGCGGAGGCAACCGGCCTGACCAACAACGGCCGCACCCTGCTTACCAGCGCTGGAGAGATCGAGAATGATGGCCTGATCATCTGCTCCGGGGGGCGGTTTATCAAAAAGCTCCCCGGCATCGAACACGCCATCACCCCCTGTGAAGGCATCGCCGCCGCCATGCGGATCCGTGAACGTCTCAAACAGCTGGAGGGTGGCACCATCGCCATCGGCTTTGCCGGTAATCCAAAGGAGCCCAGTGCCATGCGCGGGGGTCCCATGTTCGAGTTCCTGTTCGGCATCGACCGGCAACTGCGTCTGGAGAAACGCCGGGACAGATTCAAGTTGGTGTTTTTCACCCCGGCGGAAAATCCTGGCCAGCGTCTGGGTCCCAAGGCGGTCAAGGGGCTGGTCAGCGAAATGGCCAAGCGGGACATCGAAACCCACCTGGGACACAAGATGAAGGAGTTCACCGCCACCGACGTGATCACCGAGGGTGGTGCCCTGCCTGCCGACCTGATCCTCTTCATGCCGGGCATGACCGGTAACCAGTGGTTCGACAATACCGCTCTGCCCCGCTCAGCGGGCGGACTGATAAAGGCCGACGCCCAATGCCGTGTCGAGGGTATGGAGCGGGTCTATGTGGCCGGTGATTCGGGCAGTTTTCCCGGACCGGAGTGGATGCCGAAACAGGCCCACATGGCGGATCTGCAGGCCGCGGCGGCGGCGAAGAATCTGCTCGCTGAATTCGCGGGCGAGACACCCAAGGAGACCTACAAGGTAGAGCTGGTCTGCATTGTCGACAGTCAGACATCGGGGATGCTGGTGGCACGTACCCCTAAGCGCAATATCGTCCTGCCGAACATGCGAATCTTCCACTGGATCAAACGGTTCTTTGAGTGGTGGTACCTGCGCCAATACCGCTGACAAGCGGTATATTCCATTCCCAGCGAATAGGAGGATCGATCCTGTGCCTGCCCGACCCAGTGTCTGGTACTCCAAGTTTATTGATGGATGTTCACCAAACAGTCATCAATCTT
>JBDLIF010000262.1:0-4473 GCA_039714955.1 Pseudomonadota bacterium
CGCCTCAAATGAACGAAAAATCCGGCTCAGCCAGCCTTGCCCTCGCTACGGTCGCCATTCTCGGACAGCCTCCTAGGGAATCTTTTTGCCGATAGTGATCTGCACTACATCATTGCCATTGACCGGTATCGGAGAGGCCTCGCCATACAGGTCTCCGCTTTGAGGTTTGGCGTTGCCGGTTTTCGAGATGCGTGCGCTGATGCGGACCACGGGAAAATTGGACAGGCGCATGGCCGGCATCATGGCCATGGAGTCGTCCAGAGTCACTTCAAGGGGGAGGTCTTTGACTTGTTTGCGCACCACGGCCAGTGGCATGGGCGGTCCTTCCACGGCTTGAGCGAAAACGAACAATGAATCGTCGAGTTTGGTATGCCCTTTCAGGGAGGGATCCAGGTCAACATTAATGGTAATCGCCTTGCCTGATGGTGCCGTGGCGGGTTCGCCCATTGCGATTTTAGGCGAGCTGGGGGAGGGTGCAGATATATCTTCTCCTGGGGTTTGTTCTTCGGGTAGTCCACCGCGTTGCTCAGCCATGGCAATCAGCTGACGGACCTCGGTCAGGGATTCAGGGTCGTCCTGCAGCAGGGGTTCGACACGGCGCCAATAAGCGATTGCGGATCGGTAATCGCCTTGTTGTTCTGCGGCCATACCGGCCAGCCAGAGCCCTTGAGGCTGGTTGGGCTCCAGTTCGAGGGCCTTGTGTATTAGTTTCTCGGGTTTGCCGGTGAGCTGTCCGTTTTGGACCATTGCCAAGGCATCGGCGTAGCTCACCAGAACCTCGGGGTGATCTCCAACCAGTTCAAGTAGGGTTTGGTAAGCGTTAGCGGCATCGGCGTAACGATTCATCGTGATGTAGGAGCGGGCCAGCATATACCAGCCTTCAGGATTGTTGGGTTCGCTTTCGAGTCGGGCGGCGAGTTGGGTTACCATCTCCTCGATCGAAGGCACTGGGGCTTGAGATGGCTGGTTTGCGGCTGGATGCTCTTCCTGCGGGGTAGGCGTTAGGTGTTCGGAGCCGATATGTTGATAGAGTAGAACCGATGTTAGGGGTATCAGAATGACTAACAGGATGCCCGCCCAACGCCCGCTTTTCTCATTATTCCGGCCGTGGACGCCGTTGTCTGATACGTCATACAGGAGCTCCTTTTCCAGATCCTTGCGTGCCGAGGCGTATTCCGAGGCATCGAGTTTGCCGTCATCGAGATCCGTTTCCAGTTCAGCCAGTTGTTGCTTGATGAGTTCTATATTGAGTTCATCGCGGTCGATGGTCGAGGCCTTACTGCGCCTGAACAGGGGCAGCAGCACGAAGGCGATGGCCAGCGCCATCATGGCCGCGGCAATACTCCAGAACATGATCATCGGTGCTCGTCCTTGGGGGGCCTTGCATCACCCAACAGCTGTTCGATGCGTGCCCGTTGTTCATCGGTAAGTTGTGCCTCGGGGCTGCGGCTGCGTTTAGATATGCTGTAAATGAGGGTCAGGGCGGCGATGAATAGAAAAACGAAGGGACCGAACCACAACAGATAGGTCGAGGGTCTCAGTGGCGGGTCGTAGAGCACGAAATCGCTATACCGGGCGACCAGAAAATCCACGATCTGTTCATCACTTTGCCCCTGAGTCATCAGCTGATAGACTTCCTTGCGCAGATCCTGGGCCAGCTCGGCATTTGAACCCGCCAGGGATTCATTCTGACACACCATGCAGCGTAACTCCCCGATCAGTGATTTGAAGCGCTGCTCACTCACTGTCCCGCTGAAATCGAAGGACTCCAGGGTGGCTGCCTGAGCGCTACTTGCCGCCAGGAGCAGGACGAGTAACAGGGGGATTAAGATCGATTTCATCAGGTGGTGGACTTCAGTTCTTCTATCAGGGGTAGCAGCTCTTGTTTCAATATTTCTACCGTGATGGGACCGATGACCTTGTGGCGGATCACGCCCTGCTGGTCGATCACGAAGGTCTCGGGGGTGCCGTATACGCCCCAGTCGATACCCACTCGGCCATCGCCATCAAAGGCATTGGCTACATAAGGATCTCCCAATACCTCCAGCCAGCGCAACGCATCTTCGCGCTTGTCTTTGTAATTCAGGCCGTAGATATTGACCTTGTCGCTTTTGGCCAGTGCCAGCAGTATCTGGTGTTCGGCGCGGCAGGAGACGCACCAGGTGGCCCAGACGTTCAACAGCGAGACCTTGCCGGTGAATTCGTCCTGATCAAGGCTGGCATTGGGGTCTTTCAGGCGGCTCAGGGCAAAGGCCGGGACGGGCTTGCCGACCAGCGGGGAGGGGACCTTTCTGGGATCGAGATTGAGTCCGATCGCAAGAAATACGACGACAATGGCGAATACGCCAGCCGGAATCAGGTAACGTGTCATCAGGATTTTTCTGCCGTGGCCAGCGGTCCGGTTTGCCGATTGCCCACCAGGGTGGATCTCTTTTTGGCCGTCATGCGGTAGCGGCGATCGGAGATGGCCAGCAGTCCACCCAGGGCCATCAGGATACCGCCGAGCCAGATCCAGCGCACGAAGGGTTTATAGTAGATCCTCAATGCCCAATCGCCACCCCCCAGGGGTTCGCCCAGGGAGATATAGAGGTCACGAGTGAGGCCGACATCGATGGCGGCTTCGGTCATGGGTTTGGTCTGCACGAAATAGATGCGTTTTTCGGGGTGTAATTCGCCGATCTCCCGGCCGTCCTTGGATATCCGGAAATTCCCTGTGTTCGAGCGGTAATTGGGCCCCGGTTGTTCAGTGACGCCCTCGAACAGAAATTGGTATCCAGCCAATTCCACGCTCTGACCAGGTGACATCCTCAGGTCTTTTTCGATGTCGTAGATGGAGACAAAGGCGATACCGATAATGCTTACGGCCACCCCCAAGTGCCCCAGGACCATACCGTAATAACTGCGGCCCTGGGTGGAGATGTCTCTCCAAATGGCCTTAAGGTCTTTTTTGTGCTTGATACGCTCACGAATGCTCTCGATAAGCGACATGACGACCCAGGCCGCCAGCGCCACCGCAAGGGCCACCCAGATCGAGGCCTTGTCGTGCAGGGGCAGGGCAAAGACCAGTCCCAGGGTGATGCTGACGATGAAGGCCAGGCGCAGTCGGCGCAGCAAGGCCTTCGGATCATTGTGCTTCCATTTGGCAAGGGGTCCGAAACCCATCAATATCACCAGAAAAGGCATGAAGGCGATGAACATACGGTTGAACCAGGGGAAACCTACCGAGATCTTGCCGAGATTCAGGGCGTCATAGATGAGCGGGAACAAGGTTCCCAACAGTATCAGTGCGGCAACCACCACCAGGATCATATTGTTGCCCAGCAGGAAGGTCTCCCGGGAGAGGATGTCGAAGCGACCGCCTCCCATCACCGATGGGGCACGCCAGGCATAGATCAACAGCGAGCCACCGATGACGATGCCCAGAAAGGTCAGGATGAAAACCCCTCTAGCGGGGTCGGTGGCGAAGGCATGCACCGAGGTGAGTACCCCGGAGCGTACCAGGAAGGTACCGAGCAGGCTCATGGAAAAGGCCCCCAGGGCCAGCAGCACCGTCCAGCTCTTGAAGGCGCCGCGTTTTTCCGACACGGCCAAGGTATGCATCAAGGCTGTCCCGATGAGCCAGGGCATGAAGGAGGCGTTTTCCACCGGATCCCAGAACCACCACCCGCCCCAACCGAGCTCATAATAGGCCCACCAACTCCCCAGGGTAATGCCGATGGTCAGAAACACCCAGGCAGTGGTGGTCCAGGGGCGTGACCAGCGCGCCCACGCGGAATCGAGTTTGCCGCCGAGCAGGGCGGCGATGGCAAAGCTGAAGGCCACTGAGAAGCCAACATAACCCATGTACAGCATGGGGGGGTGGATGGCCAGCCCAAAATCTTGGAGCAGGGGATTGAGATCGCGTCCTTCTGCTGGAGAGGGAAACAGCCGCTCGAAGGGGTTGGAGGTCAATAGCATGAACAGCAAAAAGCCAATCGCGATGATGCCCATGACCGACAATACCCGGGCCAGGACCTCAACGGGTAGATTGCGGCTGAATATCGATACCGCCAGACCCCAGGCAGACAGCAATAATGCCCACAACAGCAGCGATCCCTCGTGGCCACCCCATACCGCCGAGATCTTGTAGAGCGCGGGTAGATGGGTATTGGAATTCTGTGCCACGTAGGCCACCGAAAAGTCATTGCTCAGAAAGGAATAAGCCAGGCAGATAAAGGCAATGAACAGGAAGCTAAACTGGCCCCAGGCCGTGGTGCGCGCCAGGCTGACCCAGCCGGGTGTGCCGTTGAAGGTGCCCAACAGGGGAAATATGGCCTGTACTACCGCCAGGCAAAGGGCGAGGATCAGGGCAAACTGTCCGATCTCGGGGGTCATTGTGATTGAGTTTTGCCTGTGTTTGTATCAACGCCTTCCTGGTGTGCGGTTTTCAGCGTATCGGCAACCTCGATGACCTTGAGATGCCCAAGCCGCTCA
>JBDLIF010000263.1:0-4452 GCA_039714955.1 Pseudomonadota bacterium
TAATCGCATGCGTGTGTTCGCGACACGCTATGAATACCTCCTTGTACGCTCGACGACGGGGTCCCACCCGTCGACGGTCGCGCTCACACGCATGCGATTACTTTCTGGACGATTAAACGTTGCATACGAGTTATGCGCGACACACCGGTCACTTCATTTGACCGCCGAGAAACGAACAGGTTTTGCGACATAATTTTGTCACCACCGTCATAAATCGTTCTTATCTTACTGTATTATTTAATTTTTTAATATTGGCACATATTTCGCTATCAGATGAACATTACCTTAGGGATAACAGGGGGGAAACATGACAGATCCAATACAAAGCATCGATTCCAGTCGCATGAGTCATCCCGTTGCGGCCTTTCCCGGAGGCGATTATCAGAAGTCAAAGATCCAACCTGAACTGGCGCTGGCCCTGGAACTGACCAACAAGCTGCAATCTACGCTTGAACTGGAAAGTCTCATTGAACTCTTTGTGAATACGATTAGTAAAACGATACCTCATGATGCCGCCAGCTACCAGACCAGCATAGGCGAGTTCTTGCTCAGCTTTGGCCAGCAGGCACGGCATCAGGTCAGCTATAACCTGAAGGTGCTGGAACAGGATCTGGGTAGGGTCGGTTTCTCCAGAAAGACACGTTTTACGCAGACAGAGACCGAGCAACTGGAAAACCTGCTGGCCATTCTGCTCTATCCCCTGCGCAATGCCCTGCTCTATCGTGAAGCGATTCAATCCTCCTTTGTGGATGCCCTGACCGGCGTCAAGAATCGGGCCGCCTACGAGAGCAATCTCAGCCGGGAGATCGAGATCAGCCGGCGCAGGTCCAGTGAGTTGTCACTCATCGTCTTCGACATCGATCATTTCAAGCGGGTCAACGACCGTTTTGGTCATACCGTCGGAGACCTGGTGTTGAAAAATGTGGCCCAGGCAGTCGAGGCCAGCATCCGCTGCAGTGACGCGCTCTACCGTATTGGTGGTGAGGAGTTCGTGGTGGTGCTCAATGGCACCGACAGAAGCGGCGCCCAACTGCTGGCGGAGCGCATCCGGAAGAACATCGAGTCCCTTGTCTTCACCAGTCCCAGGGCACTGAATGTTACCCTGAGTCTGGGGGTGGCGACATTGGTGAAAGAGGATTCGGCCAGGAAGCTGTTCGAGCGCGCCGACGCCGCCCTCTACCGGGCTAAAGGGACTGGCCGCAATCAGGTGATTGTTTCTGAGTAACGGGTAAAGGAAACTGTTTTCTGTAACTAAATATCCAGGCCCACTCCGAAGGTCAGTTTGAAATCATCCTTTTCAGGTACCGATCCATCGTCTGTTGGGGTTGGGTATTGTGTGTGATCCCAAATCAGGGAGATATCGAAATCAAAATCGTCTATCAACTCTGTCTCCAGGGTGGAAATGGCGTGATGAATATAGCCACCAGAGGCCTTGTTACCGAGCTGTAGTTTATACCCCGCAATGAGGTCGATACGCTTGCTGAGTTCTGTTTCATAGTCCGTGGACAGAACCAACGCGGGTGTCTGCTCGGATAGACCCTCCCCCTCTACCACGGAATCGAACTCCGTGTATTGATAGGCCGGCCCGCCAAAGACATCCCATTCGGTCTTGGGTGTTTTGATCAAGTGGTAGCCAATACCGGCACCAAGAGTAACCCGATGCGCGATATTCTGAAACGGATCGCGATAATACTCTCCCCAAACCGGTCGCCAAAAATGGTCTTTGCTGGAAAAGATATCGTATTGACCAGTGAAACGGTGGTTGTCGTCCGTCTCTACGTTCTCAGTCTCTGAAAAACCACCTAAGTAGTCAAATAACATACGGTTTTTTGCGGTTCGGCGTTTCGCGTTGGCCTTCAGATTGTAATCGACCTGTTCGGTATTACCGGAACTTAAATTGAGACCGGCGCTGATCTTGAACGCCCAAAAACTCCTCTCCCTTTTCCCATGAGGTGCTATTGATACGATCTCGTCCTTGCTGAACTCCGCTCTTCGGTCCTGCGTAACCACAACCAGCTTCTCTTCCGACAGGTCGATCCTCCCTACCATCTCCCTCCGACCGGAGAGATGGATGCTGCAGTCCCGGCCGCCCCGCAGTTGTTTGATATCCTCCCAATCTAACTCCAGCAATCCCAGTTCATCGCTATCGAATTCCAAGGTCTCCTCATAGAGGGCCTTAAGCTCACCCTTCAACCACTCGTCCGAAGTCAATTGAATCCAATCGAAATCATCCGGTGTTGGGTATTCTGGTGACCAAGGGACATCGGCAGGAGCCTGAGTGCTGCTGGTGTTACTTGCCGGATCTGCCGCTTCTGCTTGTGGGAAAAGGCAAAGAACAACAAGCAAAGAAGAACAGCGTGGCTCATGCGCACTGTGCCAAAGACTCCGGGTTGTTGTTTCATGGTTAGACGATCACCTCTAAGGCATGAATTTCGAGGGACTATAACATAACGGGCTGCTTCAGCCAGATAGCAGCAGATTTTCTGACACAGTATAATCGGCTCCTGCCAATGTTTGAGGTTGTCTTTGTGAAACGTACTATTCTACTCCTGTTTGCGACGCTCCTGCTTGGGGCCTGCAGCAGCATGATAAGCTCTGCCACGAAAGACATGGCCAACAACCTGAATACCGCCATTCTCAATCAGAACGACCTCGAGACCGTACGCCAGGGAGCTCCCGCTTACCTGATCATGATCGATAGTTTTATCGAAGGAGCGCCTCGTGATGTGGACCTGCTGGTCGCCGGCAGCAAGCTCTATGGCGCCTACAGCAGTGCATTTGTCAATGACCCGGAGCGTGCCATGCGCCTGTCCAACAAGGCACTGCAATATAGCCAGCGCGCTTTCTGCGTGAAACGCGGGAAGCTTTGCGATATGCACGAGTTACGTTTCCCAGAATTTGAACAACAGCTGCAGCGGCTCGAGCGCGGCGATGTCGCTGAACTCTACACTTGGGGCGTTGCATGGGCAGGCTGGATCCAGGCGCGCACCAGTGACTGGCTTGCTATTGCCGACATCCCTAAGGTCAAGGCGATCATGCGCAGGACGGTCGAACTTGATCCTGGCTGGGATCACGGCGGTGCGCAGCTCTATCTTGGTGTATTGAATTCACTGCTGCCGCCAGCCATGGGTGGCAAGCCCGATCAGGCCAGGGACTATTTCGAGCAGGCGCTGGAACTGGACCAGGGTAGAAACCTGATGATGAAGACGCTCTATGCACAATACTACGCACGCCTGGTCTTCAATCGAGACCTCCATGACCGTCTGCTTAACGAAGTGTTGCAAGGCAATGCCGAGGTTCAGGGCCTGACATTAACCAATACCCTGGCGCAGGAGGAGGCCCGCAAACTGCTGGCCGAATCCGCTGACTATTTCTGATCAAGCCGCAACTATACGAGCGGAGAATGGCCCGCAACTTACTCCACGACACGACAGCTCCTGCCGCCGTTTTCCCTCTGATCCCGACAGGTCCGCAGATAGCCGCTGACCTGCTGGTAGAGCGGCTGAGAAACCTCACCGGTGTGCAGCAGTTGCTCGGTTACCATCCTTGCCCTGGCTCGCCAGTCGGCCACTTCGTCATTTGAAGGATGACTCAGCTCGACTCCCAACGCCTGGAGTGCGGAAAACGCAGCGATATTATCCTGTCGATTCTGCAGGTCGATATCCTGGAACACCTCGCCCATCACTGAGCGCACCAACTTCTGATCCTGCTCACTGATTTTGGAGAAGGCCTTTCCGTCGATTGCCAGTACGGCAATAAAATACGACAGCGGCAGGTTGGTCATATATTGCACCCGGGTGTGCCACTGTAATGCAATCGCGGCGATAGGCGAGGTGGTCACCGAATCGATGATGCCGGTTTGCAGGCTGGGCAACACCTCTCCGATGGAAAGCGGAATGGGTGACAGACCAAAGGATTCAACGACCTTGATTGCATTCGGGTCAGCGTCCGGTACCCAGATTTTTTTCTTTTTGAGATCCCTGACGCCGGTGATTTCAGAGTCACTCATCAGGTAAGCCAATCCGCCTTCAGCCAGTCCGAAGGTGACGAAACCACTCTGTTCCAGCTCATCCACGATGATGGGATCGATGTAATGGCGCACGAAGTCGACCTCGTCGAAGGACTGAAACAGCAGCGGCAGGCTGTAGATCTGACTGCTGCGGGCAAACCGCACCAGACTGCCACCAGGTACGGCCCCACCCTGCAACTGTCCCAGGTTGATCTTGCGCAGCACTGTCTGGTCATTGCCCATCACCCCACCGGGGTAAAACTTGAACTTGACCCGTCCCTGAGTCAGACGTTCTATCTCCTTGCCGCCCCCGCGCATTTTCACCATCCAGCTCGAACCATCCGGAGAGAGGGTGGCAATCTTGAATACCTTGGCCTGGGCGGACGGCAAGGTTAACAGCAGAGACAGCATCAACAGGAAAAGTGTTTTTTCAAGACGCATAA
>JBDLIF010000264.1:0-4425 GCA_039714955.1 Pseudomonadota bacterium
TGTAGGGTGCCTAGGGTGGTTGACCAAGTCCACCCTACAAAAAGTAAAGTTGTTCTGGTCGTTTCTGGAGCTGCAAGTAGCAGATGCTTCCTGCAGCTCCATGCGTCATTAGAACTTGAACGGACTCAGGCCAATCTTCTCGATGGTCTCGGCCATATCGTTGATCAGCTGAGGTGCGTGTGCTGTATCAGTAATGGCGACCTCGTAGAGCTGAACGCGCTCCGGCTCCAGGTTCAATGATTCCAGGGTGTCGCCCACCTTACTCATACGCTCGGCCGCCATGGCGGAGCCGCGTACGAAGTGGCACTGGTAATCGTCATCGCGGCGGCAGCCCATCAGAACTATGCCGTCATAGCCGCTGTTCAAGGCGTCGGTAACCCAGGAGAGGCTCACGGAACCGAGGCAGCGCACCGGTATTACCCGGGCCCAGGGGTTGATTTCCACGCCATTCATGGCCGCCTGATCGAGTGCCGGATAGGCATCGTTTTCGCAGGCCAGCACCAGGATACGCGGCTTCTCGTCCCACTCTTCCGGGATCTCGCAGTTTTTGATCTGCTGGTTGACGGTCTCCACCGAGTAGTTTTCGAAGGAGATGACACGCACCGGGCAGGCGCCCATGCAGGTGCCACAGCGCCGGCAACGCGACTCGTTGTACATCGGGTAGCCTTGTTCGTCCTCATTGATGGCGCCGAAGGGACACTCAACCGTACAGCGCTTGCACTGGGTGCAGCCCTCCTTGCGGAAGCTGGGGAAGGAGAGGTCGCCGGAGCGCGGGTGGGCGGCGCGGCCCAGGCCGGCATTCTCCGCCGCCTGAATCGCCTTCATGGCGCCGCCGGTGGCATCGTCACGGGCCTGCTGGATGTCCATGGGGCGGCGCACCGGGCCCACGGCGTAGATGCCGGTACGGCGGGTCTCATAGGGAAAGCAGATGAAGTGGGAGTCGGTGAAGCCGTTCTTCAGGTGCGGCAGGTCGGTACCCTGACGATACTGCAGGTTGAGGATCGACTCGACACTGACCTCCTGCGGGGCCGGTGCGTTTTCCGCCTCATCGGCCTCCTCACCCTCCTCGGCTTCCAGGGGAACCGCATAGGGATCGGGGCCGGAGTTAGGCTCCATGCCGGTGGCCAGAACCACCAGATCACAGGCCATCTCGGTCTCTTCATCCAGGATCATGTCCTTGAACTTGACGCTCAGGGTGTCTCCAGGAACCACTTCGGAGGCGATACCCTTAGAGAAGGTGACCATGGCCTGCTGGCCGGCGCGATAGAAATCCTCACCACCGGCGCCCGGGGTGCGCAGGTTATCGAACAGGATGGTGGTGTCACAATCGCTATTCAGCTCCTTGAAATACATGGCCTGCTTGATCGAGATCAGGTCGGTAACGCCGGCGAAATAGGTCAAGTGACCCTCTTTGTCGGAGCACTGGCCGGCATTCTGGATGAAGCAGACACTCTTTACTTCCTTACCATCTGAAGGGCGCTTGATGGGACCGCCACTGGCGGCTAGGGCAAGGGCCTCCAGTTCGTGGTTGGTGACCACGTCGGCGCTATTGCCATAGGCAAACTCAGGCAGCTTGTTGGCATCGTAAGGCTTGAAACCAGAGGCCTGGACGATGGCGCCGATGGAAACGGTCTGAGATGAGCCGGATTCGGTGGCAATCTCCACGCTGAAGCGGCCGGGTGCACCATCGGTCTTGGTGACGGAGCTGTTGAGGTAGACCGTGATCCTGTCATTGGCCTCAATGGCCTCGACCATGGCCGGTACCGGGTTCTCAGCCGGTTCCGCATAGGGCGAACGGGTCGGGATGACCTTGTAGTAACCACCGACGGCGCCGCCCAGGGCGTCTGTCTTTTCTACCAGGTGCACCGGATAGCCAGCGGCGGCGGCTTCCAGCGCAGCGGTCATGCCGGTGATGCCGCCACCAACGACCAGCAGGTTCTTGTTTACATCCTGTTCACCGGAAGGCGTCGGCTTGCTCATCGATTTGAGCTCGGCGCAGGCCATGCGGATATAGTCGTCCGCCATCTCCTGGGTGGTTTCGCTGTTCTCGTCGGTATCAGGGCGGACCCAGATGACACCCTCGCGCAGGTTGGCGCGGGTCAAGGCCACGTCGGTAAAGTTGAAGGCCTCCACCTTGGCGCGGCGGGAGCAGGCGGCAATCATGACATGGGTGACAGCGTCATTGGCGATGTCATCCTTGATTGTTTGCACGCCTTCGGCGCTGCACAGCATCTCGTGCTGTTTGCAGCTCTGCATCTTGCCGTCACGAGTGGCGGTCTGTTCCAGGGTGCCGGCATCCAGTCGCTCGCCGATGCCACAGCCGGTGCAGACATATCCAGCAAATTTCTTATCGTCAGCCACTGTATTAACCCTCCGTTCCTGCTACGCGATTGACCACCTGAATGGCGCGCAGTGCGGCGCCGGTGGCGTGCTGTACGGCCCGGTTGACGTCCAGTGCATCGGACGAGCAGCCGGCGGCGAAGACACCGCCATTTTCCGGGGCAGGCTCGATGAAGCCCTCTTCATTGATGACAATCTCGACCGGGAAACTCTCTTTGTCGACACTGGGCTCCATGCCGACGGCCAGAACGACCAGGTCGTGCTCGTCGGCGTAACGGTTGTAGCCCTCGGTATCCACACCATGCAGGGTCGGATTGCCGTTCTCATTGTTCTCCACGATGGAGGCGACCTTCGACTTGATGAATTTGACGTTATCCTTGGCCTTGACCATCTGATAGAACTCCTCGAAGCGGTCGATGGCGCGGATATCGATGTAGTAGATGGAGATGTCCACCTCGTCCGCCGGGTAGGTGGCCTGCTTCAGGGAGGCCATGCAGCAGATGCGCGAGCAGTGCAGCAGATGATTCTTGTCGCGGGAGCCGGCGCACTGGATGAAGGCGACCGATTTGATCTCCTTGCCGTCAGAAGGGCGCAGCAGCTTGCCGCCGGTCGGACCGTTGGGGTCCGCCAGGCGTTCGAACTCGACGCTGGTGATGACGTTGTCGATGCGATCATAGCCATAGGGCTGAATCTTGTTGGCATCGTAGGGACGCCAGCCGGTGGCCCAGACCACCGCGCCGGCCTTGAACTCGACGGTCTCTTCCTGCATCTCGAGATCCACCGCGTTGTATTTACAGGCATCCTTGGCCTTCTGCGCATCGTCCGTACCGAGCATGGCCGGATCGATGACATAACGCTGGGGGTGGGCCATGCTGTGGGGCAGATAGGCACCTTTACGCTTGCCCATGCTGTAGTTGTGCTTGTCATCGAACTCGCTTTCGACCGCTTTGGCGCAGTCGCCACAGCCGGTGCAGTTCTCATTGATATAGCGGGGACTGATCTTCACGGTGGCGGTGTAATCGCCGGCTTCGCCCTGGATGTCCGTAACCTCGGCCATGGTAATGATGTTGAGGTTGGGGTTCATCTTTGCCCGGCGCTGGTTGATCTCCAGGCCACAGGTGGGAAAGCAGAGTTTTGGGAAATACTTGTAGAGCTGGGTGACGCGACCACCAACATAGGGGCGCTTTTCAACCAGCACGACCTGTTTCCCTGTTTCGGCGGCCTCGAGAGCAGCGGTCATGCCGCTGATCCCACCGCCGACCACGAGAATAGTCTCATTGGTTGCGATTACTTCCGTCATGGATTGTCCTCCGTTGCGGAATGGCTTGCTAAAATTTGGAATGACTGGCGAACAAGAATCTTGACTTGCCTGCTTGGTTATTCCATGATTGGCGGCGCAGATGCGCCTGGAATCTGGACCCGATACGATACCTGTCTTCGGGTTTTCCCGCCAGATAAAAGCCGATAAAAGTCCATCGAATTTTCGAATGCTTTCATAGAAATGGGTTATAGATTATTAGCGAATGCTAATGTTGACTTGTTACTGGGGTTTTTACGTCAGGTGCTGAAGAAGGGAAAATTGAATTTTTCAGATTGAGGTTAGTTTTGGACGTACGCACCCTGAAGCCAGAGGCCTATTACATTGAAGAGGAGCCCTACTATGAGCCGGTTGGGGATGAGATAGAGGTCTTTGATGCGGCCTATCGTAACCAGCTGCCGGTACTGCTCAAAGGACCGACGGGCTGTGGTAAGACCCGATTCATGGAACACATGGCCTGGCGTCTCAAGCGGCCGCTGATTACGGTCTCCTGTCATGATGACCTGACGGCCTCGGACCTGGTTGGGCGCTTTCTGGTCAAAGGCGGCGAAACGGTTTGGGTCGATGGTCCGCTGGCCGCCGCTGTGCGGGTGGGGGGGATCTGTTATCTCGATGAGATCGTGGAGGCGCGTAAGGATACTACGGTGGTGATTCATCCGCTGGCGGATGATCGTCGGGTATTGCCCATGGAAAAGGTAGGTGAGCTGCTGGAGGCGAACAGTGATTTCTGTCTGGCGATCTCCTATAACCCGGGCTACCAGAGTGTG
>JBDLIF010000265.1:0-4425 GCA_039714955.1 Pseudomonadota bacterium
TTAACTCTATTCATAGCCTTGATCCTTTTTTGTGATGGTTTCTTTCTATAACTCTTCTTTTTTATCATATTAGTTGATTTTTGTTCTATATTCATGGGTTTGATCTCGTCCACGACCTCTTCAAGCGGCCGGCTGCGCTCCTCGCCACGCGCCAGGGTGACGATGCAGAAGGTGCAGCGGTAGCGGCAGCCATCCTGTACCTTGATGAAGGCGCGCTGACGCCCCCGCTCGAGCAGACCGCTGGCGGCTTCCGGCTCGATGGTCATCTCCGGCATCACTTTCAGGCCCAACTGCCGGTTGACGATATCCACCAGATGCTCCTTGTCCCGGTTGTTGATCACCAGGTCCACTCCCTCGGCTGAGGCGGTAGAGGCAGGATCGAGAGAGGCGTAACAGCCGCTCACCACCAGGCGGGCGTTGGGATTCTGGCGATGGGCGCGTCCGAGCAGCTTACGGGATTTTCGCACCGCCTCTTCGGTGACCGCGCAGGTGTTCACCACCAGCAGATCAGCCTGATCCGGCTGGTTGGTCAGACTGTGCCCCTGAGCCTGGAAGTCACGGCTCCAGGCCTCCAGTTCCGCCTCGTTGAGGCGGCAGCCCAAGGTTTTCAGGTGAATGCGCATGTAAATGAGAGCTGATTGATCAGGCGGGGAAAGGTATAGCTTGTTGGCGTTGCTTGCAAGTTGGGTTGCTAGCCACGGCTGATCAGCATCTCCCCTCGTCTTCAGGTGATGATTGATCGGGCTATATTAATCCTCAAGTTTCGGAGCTAAAACGGGGAGCGGAGAGGGAGATAGCGTTTTGAGACACGCTGTTAATACGCTCCCTGTACGCTCGACTGCGACCTTCCATGGCCGCAGACGCTCTCAAAACGCTATCTCCCTCTCCGCTTGATATCTCATTGGAGTTCCTGTACTCGGAACTCTGTCTTGCGCAACAGCGCAATTTTGCTCAGGCCGCTTTGGCTAATGGCCGAGCATTTTATTGATGGCTTCGAAGGCCTGGCTTTTGAACTGCGCAATCTCCGCGGCGTCATCGATGTCATTGGATAGCCTGTCGATCAACCCCTGAGCCTGCTCGGGGGTGGCGCAGAAGTCGGCCGATTCATTGACCGCCTCATCGAATATCATTTCCGCTATGGGCCCCAGGTGAACCGCTAACAGCCCTTTCAATTGCTGGCAGAGCATGCTCTTGTTCTCTTCGCTGATCCCGGAGGTATCATGCCCTGATTCCAATACCGTGGGTTGAGACGCATTGCCCGTTGGCTTTGTCCTCAGCAGATTCAGGATCTCAGGCGTGGTGGGCAGTTCGTGGGAGACTCCGGTAAGTTGGGTGGACTCGAACTTGAAGCTGCCTCCGGCTATCTGGCTGATCAAAGGGATCGCCTTGCGCCCACGCTTAGGGCCATGGAAGATGGCAAAGATCCGACCTGCGTCAATTGCAAAGGTAATGACGTGATTGCAATTGGAGCGGATATAGAGTGTACCACTGCGCTTTTTGTCGATCAGATCGGTCAGGGAGTCCAGAAGCTGAGGGAAGGTTAGGTTGTCTGCCATGTTCGTTGCGTAAATCTCACAGTATTTTCATAAGCGTATTAGACCCACGGCAATTTTTCCAGCTATCTAGCTACTTTTTGAGCTTATTTGATCATCTGAATCAGTAGATAGAGCAATGAGGCAAAAATTCCGGCAATCGGCAAGGTTATCAACCAGGCTATTACAATCTTCAGGAAGGTAGACCGCTTGACCAGTTCCTGCCGGTAGAGTTTGCGCAGCTCTTTGCGTTCTTTTTTGCTCAATTCCGGTGCATTCGAGTGGATCTCAAGCTGCTTAAGCATCTTGCGCTTCTCCGGGAGAGAGGCTTGGTAGAACTCATCCATAAAATGATGGATCAGGGATAATTTCTTGCCCTCCAGGTGGCGGGTAATCTTTTCACGGGTCTCGGCATGGTGGCTTTTGAGGTATTCGCGTAAAAAACCCACACCAAAAACGGCGCCAACGGTAATATGGGTTGAACTGACGGGGATACTGAATTCACTGGCCAAGATAATGGTGATGGAGACCGCCATGACGATACAGTAGGCGCGTATTTGATCCAGTTCGGTGATTTCGGAACCAATCACCTTGATCAGTTTTGGGCCGTAGAGAACAAGTCCAAGCGCGAGCCCCGACACACCAATCAGCATGATCCAGAGCGGAATGCTGGCCAACTCACTGACACCGAAACCAAGCATAACCTCATGGATCGCGGCGATCGGTCCCACAACATTAGCGACGTCGTTGGCGCCATGCGCAAAGCTGAGTAGAGCGGCGGCAAAAAACAGGGGAATATTGAACAGCCTGTTGATCTCTATTTTACTTTGTGGGAGTCGGTCAGCCGCCTGAGCTATCGCTGGTTGGATGATAAGATAGAGGCCTACGGCAATCACCAGGCTGGCGAGAATAGCGGTCATGAAATCGACCTGCCAAATCTGCTTGAAACCTTTTAGGATGAGGTAGGCCGAGAAGGCCCATGCCATGGCGGCCACTAGGATTGGGACTACGCGTATTGCCGCCCGAGACATGTTCTCCCGATAGGTCAGGGTGTTTTTTATCAGGTAGAGGAAGGCCGCCGCAATTAAGCCGCCAAGCAGGGGTGAGATGATCCAACTGCTGGCAATGGCCGCAATCTTGGACCAGTTGGCAATGCCAAGCCCGCCCACGGTAATACCCGCTCCCACTATGCCGCCGATGATGGAATGGGTGGTTGAGACCGGGGCCCCCAATGCGGTAGCCAGATGAATCCACAGGGCTGCCGCGAGGAGGGCGGACAGCATGAGCCAGACAAAGTCTTCCTGGTTTCGAATCAGCGCGGGATTGATGATTTCACCCTTGATGGTATTCATGACATCACCACCGGCTATCAGGGCACCGGCGGATTCGAAGACGATCGCGATAATCAGGGCCGAGGTGAGGGTGAGTGCCTTGGAGCCTACCGGGGCGCCGAGATTGTTGGCCGCATCGTTTGCGCCGATGGTGATGGCCATATAACCGCCGAAAAGCACGGCCAGTATAAGTGCTAGCGGAACGGTCCCATGGTTAAAAAACAGGCCTATGGTGGTGGTGACACCAAGCAGAAATCCCAATGTCAGGCCGAAACGCAACAGATTTGAGCGCTTGGAGAGTAGAAGCATGCCGATGCTGTCGCTTTATGGTGGTGGCTGAACGGTTTGTTTGATCAGTCGAGTGGGCATGACGTCAATTCTTCGACATGAATGGATCAATCTTCCTGCAGGCTGCGGATAAACCGGTTGGATTGGTCAATAGAGTGGTTCATGCTCTCTATCAGACGACTGATATCAGCCTGTAGCCCAGAGAACTCACCCCGTAGGGCACCAATGGCCTGGGCATTCAGATTGTGTTTCAGATAGAGCACATTGTCACGGAAGGTGTTGAGCACTGGCTGCATGCTTTTCTCTGCTCGTTGCATGGTTTTCAGCATCTCTTTATAGCGCCGCTGGGTCTCCTTCAGTTTTTTACTGCTTGCCGCCTTCAGGCTCTGATTTTGGTAGAGGGAGAGCTCTTCCTGCCACTCCTCGAACAGGGCGTCCGCCACCGATTCCACTTTTTCTATGCGGTCTGAAACCTTTTTGGCCGAGGATTCACTCTCCTCGAACTCGTCATTCAGCTTCTCATAGGCCTGTTTGAGGTCGGTTTCTTTCAATTGGATGACGGAGGCGAACTGATCGAGGGCCGATTTGAACTGCACCTGGGCATCGGATTGGGCATCCCGGGTCGACTCGACTCGATCTACCAGGATATCGCGTTTGTGGTAACCCACTTTTTCCATCGTGCCATAGTAGGCTGAGGCGCAACCGGTCAGGGTTAAGACAGCGGATATCATGAAAATCCGTATTGGAATCATCAGAGTTTGTTGCTGTTTCGTGGCAGAGATATGACGCATTCTGCCACAGAGCAAGAGGGGAAAGCGATCCTGGCTTTGTGATACAAAGAGCTGCGGGAGCGATAACCAAGATTTCAGCCACATAAGGGAATGGCGGAATCCTGATATTATCCCTCTCCAAAGTACCTGGCGGAAATCTACTACGACTTTGATTTTGGCTTGGGTGAAATCAGGATTAGGCCAGGCAAGATAAAATATGTCCATGAATTGGCAGCAACTTTTGTCCAGGAAGCGATTGGGTTCGAAGGATGTGCCCTCAGACTCCGGGTCTCGTACCGACTATCAGAGGGACTTCGATCGCATCGTCTTCTCCTCGGCCTTTCGGCGGATGCAGGACAAGACCCAGATCTTTCCCCTCTCGAAGATCGATTATGTGCGTACCCGCCTGACCCACAGTCTGGAATCCTCCAGTGTGGGGCGTTCGTTGGGTACCCTGGTGGGGGAGCAGATCATTGCCCGGCACGGACTTGAAAATGCAGAGGC
>JBDLIF010000266.1:0-4387 GCA_039714955.1 Pseudomonadota bacterium
TGTCCGCCATGCTGGTGGGTTCACTGGTATTGGCGCCTCCCGCCACTGCCGCGTCCCTGAGAATTAGTCTGAGTTGATATGATCATACGTTTCTTCCATAAGATGGGGTCACCCCGCTATTTCTATAACGTCGCCGGCAAGATGATCCCCTGGTTCATGACCAGCTTCCTCATTCTGCTGCTGGCGGGTCTCTACTACGGCCTTTTTGATTCCCCCCCCGACTACCAGCAGAAAGAGAGTGTGCGCATCATGTATATCCATGTGCCGGCGGCCTGGATGTCCATGTTCATCTATGTGGTGATGGCGGTCTCCGGCCTGATCAGCCTGGTCTGGCGTATCAAGATGACCGAGATCTTCGTCATCAGCAGCGCCACCGTGGGGGCCTCCTTTACCTTCCTGGCCCTGGCCACCGGGTCCCTGTGGGGCAAACCCATGTGGGGCACCTGGTGGGTCTGGGACGCGCGTCTCACCTCCGAGCTGATCCTGCTGTTTCTCTATCTGGGCATCATCGCCCTGCACAGCGCCATCGAGGACAAACGGGTGGCGGCCCGCGCCGTTTCGATCCTGGCACTGGTCGGTGTAGTCAACATCCCGATCATCCACTATTCGGTAGAGTGGTGGAACACCCTGCATCAGACCGCATCGGTGACCAAATTCGACAAACCTTCCATGGATATCAGCATGCTGATTCCATTGTTGCTGATGGCGCTCTCTTTTAAACTTTATTACGCTGCTGTGGTCCTAATGCGGGCGCGTGCGGAATTACTCGAACGCGACCGAAATACACGCTGGGTAGTGGAGATGGTGGAGGAACAAGCGAAATGAGTGAATTTTTCGCCATGGGCGGCTATGGGGCGTATATCTGGCCCTCCTATGCCCTTGCCTTCATCATCCTCGTCGCCAACATCGTCGCCCCAATGCTGCAGCGTAAAAAAACCGTCACTGACATCGCCCGCAAGATCCGTCGGGCCAGGAATGCGCAGACATGAATCCTATCCGAAAAAAACGTCTCTACCTCATCGGTATGATGGTGGCCGGCATCGGTGTCGCCGCCTGGCTGGCCCTGAACGCCTTCGATGAGAATCTGATGTTCTTCTTCTCTCCCTCTGAGGTGGCGGAAGGCAAGGCGCCAGCCGGTCACCCCTTCCGCATTGGCGGCCTGGTGGTCAACGAAAGCGTGAAACGCAAATCGGATGGCCTCACTACCGCATTCGACGTCACCGACAACGCCGAAATGGTTACTGTCGAGTACACCGGCATCCTGCCCGATCTGTTTCGTGAGGGACAGGGTATAGTAGCCCTTGGCCAGCTCAACGAGGGTGGTGTGTTTGTCGCCGATGAGGTGCTCGCCAAGCATGACGAAAACTACATGCCGCCGGAGGTGGCTGACTCGTTGAAAACAGCCCACGACACCGCTGTGGGCAACCCGCAACCACAGGCCAGCATTCAATGATTCCTGAACTCGGTCACTTTGCCCTCATCCTTGCGCTCTGCCTGGCGGTCACCCAGGCGGTGGTGCCATTGGCCGGCTCCTATCTGAATATCCGCTCCTGGATGGCCATCTCCCGCTCCCTCGCCTGGGGGCAGCTGGTGTTTCTCGGCATCGCCATGGCGGTACTCACCAATGCGTTTCTGGTGGACGATTTCACCGTGAAATACGTCGCCCAGCACGGCAATACCAAACTGCCTGACATCTACAAGATCTCCGCGGTCTGGGGGGCGCACGAGGGCTCGCTACTGCTGTGGGCCTTCCTGCTTGCCGCCTGGAGCGCCGCGATTGCCTTTTTCAGCCGCAACCTGCCCTTGCCGGTAGTGGCCCGGGTGCTCTCGGTGATGGGCATGATCACCATTGGCTTCTTGCTCTTCATGCTGCTCACCTCGAATCCATTCGATCGGACCATGGACTCGATGGGCAACTTCATCATGCCAAGCGAAGGCGGTGAACTGAATCCCATGCTGCAGGATCCGGGACTGGCGATCCATCCGCCGCTGCTCTACATGGGCTATGTGGGTTTTTCCGTGGCCTTCGCCTTTTCCATTGCCGCCCTGCTGGGCGGCAAACTGGATGCGGCCTGGGCGCGCTGGTCGCGTCCCTGGACTACCGTAGCCTGGGTCTTTCTGACTATCGGCATCGCCCTGGGCAGCTGGTGGGCCTACTACGAGCTGGGCTGGGGCGGCTGGTGGTTCTGGGACCCGGTAGAGAATGCCTCGTTCATGCCCTGGCTGGTGGGCACCGCCCTGATGCACTCCCTGGCGGTCACCGAAAAACGCGGCGCCTTCAAGAGCTGGACCGTGCTGTTGGCCCTGTTCGCCTTCTCTCTGAGTCTGCTGGGCACCTTCCTGGTGCGCTCCGGTGTATTGACCTCGGTTCACTCCTTCGCCTCCGACCCGGCGCGCGGTCTCTTCATCCTGATCTTCCTGCTGATCGTGATAGGCGGTTCACTGATGCTCTATGCCTGGCGCGCACCCTATATCTCGGGTGGCGGCCGTTTCGATCTGGTCTCCCGCGAGACCTTTCTGCTGGGCAACAACCTGTTGTTCTCGGTACTGGCCGGTCTGATCCTGCTCGGCACCCTCGCGCCGCTGATCTATGATGCCCTGGAGCTGGGCAAGATCTCGGTGGGCTTTCCCTGGTTTAATAAGATGTTCGTGCTGCTCACCCCCTTCCTGGCCCTGCTGATGGGAGTCGGTTCGCTTGCGCGCTGGAAGCATACCGACGCTGACTATCTGGTCAAACAGCTGCGCGGGGCCTTTCTGGTCAGCCTGGGCTTTGGCCTCCTGACCCTGCTGCCCTTTCTGTCGGACTGGAACTGGATGGTCGGGCTCGGCATGGGGCTCACCCTATGGGTGGTGACCTCCCATGTGGTGAATCTCAAGGAGCGTCTGAAGCACAAGCAGGGCTTCAGCGGCTTTATACGTGATCTGGCAGGTGGTGGACGCAGTTACTATGGCATGATTCTGGCCCATATCGGCGTGGCAATCTTTATCGTCGGCATCACCATGGTTTCCAACTACGGCATCGAACAGGATATCCGCATGTCCCCGGGAGATACCGCCGATATCGCCGGCTATGAATTCAAGTTCGAAGGTGTCAGCCAGTACCCCGGCCCCAACTACAACGCCCACCGTGGCCGTTTTCAGGTCTCTAAGGAAGGTGAACTGATCGCCACCCTGGAGCCGGAGAAACGCACCTATTTCGTGCAGACCCGCCCCATGACCGAGGCGGCCATCGACCCGGGTCTGACCCGCGATCTCTATGTCTCCCTCGGCGAACCGCTGGGTGGGGGCGACTGGAGCCTGCGACTCTACTACAAACCCTATGTGCGCTGGATCTGGCTGGGTAGCATCTTCATGGCGCTCGGCGGCATCCTGGCGATAACCGACCGACGCTACCGTACCGCCCGGGCTCGCACCACCGAGCGTATCAAGGCGGACGGTTCAACCGCGGCTGCAACCGGGAGGGTCTGATGAAAGCCTATCTGCGTTTTACCATTCCACTGATCATCTTCGGGGTGATCGCGGCCTTCCTCTTCGTGGGATTGGGCATGAATCCCCGGGAGATCCCCTCCCCGCTGATCGGTAAATCGGTCCCGGAGTTCGCCCTGCCGCTGCTGGATAAACCCGACAGCCAGATCACCGATAAGGATCTGCTGGGCAAACCCTATCTGCTGAATGTCTGGGCCACCTGGTGTGTCTCCTGCCGGGCGGAACACGGCACCCTGGTGCAACTGGCTCGCACCGGCAAGGTGGATATCTATGGCCTGAATTGGAAGGATGATCGTGCCAAGGCGCAGACCTGGCTGCGCCAGCTTGGCGATCCCTATGTGACCAACATCTTCGATAAGAAAGGCCGCACCGCGATAGATCTGGGAGTCTATGGCGCCCCTGAGACCTTCGTGGTGGATAGCAAGGGGGTCATCCAATACAAGCATGCGGGCCCAGTCACGCCTCAGCTGATCCAGGATACCCTGCTGCCCCTGATCGAAAAGCTTAAGCAGGAGGGATAATGACTCTGCGTAGCCTTCTATTTGCCCTGATCTGGCTGTTTTCCATCGCCGCCCCGCTCTCCGCCGCGACCCTGGCGGAATATAAGTTTGACGATCCCGCCCAGGACCAGGACTTTCGTGAGATCATCGAGGAGATGCGTTGCCTGGTCTGCCAGAACGAATCCCTGGCGGGTTCCAACGCGGAACTGGCGGTGGATCTAAGAAATGAGATCTACGACATGATGCAGGCCGGCCAGACCAAGGATGACATCATCCGCTTCATGGTGGATCGTTACGGTGACTTCGTGCTCTACAATCCGCCGATGAAACCTTCGACCTACCCTCTCTGGTTTGGTCCCCTATTCCTGTTCCTGATCGGTGCGCTGCTTCTGCTACGCACC
>JBDLIF010000267.1:0-4376 GCA_039714955.1 Pseudomonadota bacterium
AATGGCAGGTTGCTGCATCAGGCCGGCGAGCCGCTGGAACCGCCTTATGCCGATCTGCAGCCTGGGCACTGGCGCAGAGTCGGAGCCGAACTCTGGACCAAGATTCAACACTCGGATAGTGTCTGGCTCCTGGGTCTGAGTTGGCCGAGGACCGCTGTACCCCAGGGCCGCGCCCTGCGCTTATTGAAGGATTTTGCTGCTCAGTTCAATTGGCCGAGGGAGGTGGAGTCCAGCAGTACGCTCGAGCAGGTGGAACGTCGCATCCGCCAGGTGCAGCAGGCAAGCGCCCGGCTCGCTCAAATGAGGGGTTTCATCAATACGGCATTAGGCCAGATGGATGATGGTCTGCTGGTGGTGAACTCCATTGGACGGGTCATCTTGTCCAATCCCCGGGCCGCTCATTATCTGGGCCTGAAAAATGAGACAGAACTGATGGGCAAGGAGGCGCAACCCTTATTGCAATACCTGGAGATCCAAGGCGAGCATGTCTGGAGCGAGGTCCTCGGTCGATTGTTCATCCAGGGCCAACCGGTCCGCTTCGAGGCAAGGGGACCGGGGGAGCTGGAGCTCTATCTGCAGCTTCAGCCGCTGGATGAGCAGGGTGTCGGCATGCACGGTATGATCATCAACCTCTCGGATATCGGTGCCCTCAAGCAGGTTGAACGGACCCGGGCAGAGATGCTTAATTTTCTCTCCCATGATATCCGTTCTCCGATCACGTCAATGCTCTCGTTGACCCAGTCCAAACTGGCCACAGAGGGCAGCGCAGCGCAGTTGGCGGACCGGATCGAGCCGCTGGCCCGCCGTTCGTTGAAGTTGGCGGATGATTTTCTCCAACAGGCGCGGGCGGAAGTGGCGGATACCACCAGCTTCAGCGATACCGATTTCGTCGCTGTGATCTACAACGCCATGGACGAGATATATGTCCAGGCACAGCAGCGTGGCATTCGACTGGTACGGCAACTTGAGGTCGAGGAGGTCTGGCTGCGGGGTAATGTGGCCCTACTGGAACGGGCATTGCTCAATCTGCTGGGTAACGCCATCAAGTTCTCCCCGGATGGGGGTAGTGTGACGGTGCATCTTGCCCGCACAGGCTCTCGTTTGGAGTGTTGTGTGCGGGACCAGGGACCCGGTGTCTCTCCTGAGTTGAGGGAGACTATCTTTCTACCCTTTCGGCATGGCGAGCAGCAGGGGCAGGATCAGCGAAGCGGGGTGGGGCTGGGGCTCAGCTTCGTAAAAGTGGTGGCGGAAAAGCATCATGGCAGCATCGAACTGCGTGATGCCACTGAGGATGGGGCGCTGTTCTGCTTGGTTCTGCCCTGCGAGTCGGGGGATGGGGTAGTTTCCTAAGGTCTGCTTTTTGGTTCGCATAGACCGCGGATTGTTTGCGGTTGGAAAAAGCGGGCATAATGGCCCTCTTTTTTTAATGCTCAATGAACACCGGAGATCGACATGCCTGAATACCGCTCCCGCACCACTACCCATGGACGCAACATGGCCGGCGCCCGCGCCCTGTGGCGGGCCACCGGCATGCAGGACGAGGATTTCGACAAGCCGATCATTGCCATCGCCAACTCCTTTACCCAGTTCGTGCCCGGGCATGTGCATCTGAAGGACCTGGGACAGCTGGTGGCCCGGGAGATCGAACAGGCCGGTGGTGTGGCCAAGGAGTTTAATACCATCGCGGTGGACGACGGTATCGCCATGGGCCACGGCGGCATGCTCTACTCCCTGCCGTCGCGGGACATCATCGCCGATTCGGTGGAGTACATGGTCAACGCCCACTGCGCCGATGCCCTGGTCTGTATCTCCAACTGCGACAAGATCACCCCGGGTATGTTGATGGCCGCCCTGCGGCTGAATATTCCCACGGTGTTTGTCTCCGGCGGGCCGATGGAGGCGGGCAAGGTGCGGCTGGCCTCCAGAGGTGAGGTCAAGCTCGATCTGGTGGATGCCATGGTATCCGCCGCCAACCCGGATGAGAGCGACGAGGATGTCATGGCCATCGAACGCTCCGCCTGTCCCACCTGTGGTTCCTGCTCCGGCATGTTTACCGCCAACTCCATGAACTGCCTGACCGAGGCCCTGGGTCTCAGCCTGCCTGGCAACGGCTCCCTGGTCGCCACCCATGCGGAGCGCAGGGAGCTGTTCCTGGAGGCGGGCCGGCTGGTTGTCGATCTGGCGCGGCGCTACTACGAACAGGATGACGCATCGGTGCTGCCCCGGGCTATCGCCAGCTTTTCCGCCTTCGAAAACGCCATGACCCTGGATATCGCCATGGGCGGCTCCACCAATACGGTGCTGCATCTGCTGGCGGCCGCCCATGAGGCAGGCGTTGCGTTCAGCATGGCCGATATCGACCGCCTCTCCCGCAAGGTGCCCAATCTCTGCAAGGTCGCGCCCAGCACCCAGCAGTATCACATGGAGGATGTGCATCGCGCCGGCGGTGTGATCGGTATCCTCGGTGAACTGGACCGGGCGGGTCTGCTGAACCGGGAGTGCGCTACGGTGCACAGCGGTAGCATGGCCGAGGCCCTGAAGAGTTGGGACATCGCTGGTACGGACGAACCAGCGGTGAAAACCCGCTATCTGGCGGGTCCCGGTGGTATTCCCACCCAGGTCGCCTTCAGCCAGGCCGCCCAGTGGCCCAGCCTCGATCTGGATCGTGCCAGCGGCTGTATCCGCGATCTGGCGCACGCCTATTCGCAAGATGGTGGCCTGGCGGTGCTGTTCGGCAATCTCGCTGAAGAGGGCTGTATCGTTAAGACCGCCGGCGTGGACGAGTCGATTCTCAAATTCACCGGCCCGGCGCGTATCTTCGAGAGCCAGGATGCGGCGGTAGAGGCGATCCTGGGGGATCGGGTTCGGGCGGGGGATGTCCTCATCATCCGTTATGAGGGACCGAAGGGTGGACCCGGTATGCAGGAGATGCTCTATCCCACCAGCTACCTGAAATCCAAGGGGTTGGGCAAGGCCTGCGCCCTGATCACCGATGGCCGCTTTTCCGGGGGTACCTCGGGCCTCTCCGTCGGCCACTGTTCTCCGGAGGCGGCGGAGGGCGGTAATATCGGTCTGGTGGAGGAGGGAGACAGGATCGAGATCGATATCCCCAACCGTCGGATCAATCTGCTGCTCTCGGATGAAGCGCTGTTACAACGCCGCCAGGCGATGCATGGAGAAGCCGGCGCTGGCTGGCGGCCGTTGGATCGGCAGCGCCCGGTCTCTCAAGCCCTGCAGGCCTATGCGGCCCTCACCACCAGTGCAGCACATGGGGCGGTGCGTGATCTCTCCCAGATTCAGAGATAGCCTTGTGATTGGCTCTTTGCTGCTGTCACTCATCAGGAGAATGGTGTGCCGCCTGACCTAAAAAATGCTTATCTTTTTTCCAAGCTGGATGATGAACAGATCAGCCGGGTCGAGGCGATGAGCCACCAGATCAACCTGACCGATCGGCAGATGCTGTTTCAGGTCGGTGATGAGGCGAGGCGTTTCTATCTGGTTACCCGGGGGCAGATCAAACTCTACCGGTTGTCCATGAGCGGCAATGAGAAGGTGATCGAGATCATTTCGCCGGGTCATACCTTTGCCGAGGCATTAATGTTCAGCGACAGCCCGAATTACCCGGTCAGCGCGACTGCGATCGGTGATGTCGAACTGCTCTCCTTCGACAATGCCGCCTTTCTCCAGTTGTTGCGAGAGTCGGTGGATACCTGTTTCCGGCTCATGGGTGACATGAGCCGGCGACTCAAGCGGCTGATCAAGGAGATCGATGATCTGACCCTGCAGAGTGCGACCGGGCGGGTGGCGGGTTACCTTTGGGGCCGTTGGGAAGAGGGCAAAGAGCGGGGAAACGTGGTCAACCTGAATGTTCCCAAGGGAGTGCTCGCCTCCCGCCTGTCGGTCAAGCCGGAGACCTTTTCCCGTATCCTGCATAATTTTGCCGAACAGGGCTTGGTCAGGGTTGACGGTGCGGAAATCGAGGTCATCGATGCAGAGGGACTCTTCCAACAGGCGGAATCCGCCGGGATATGTGGTGGCAGCCTGTCTCCATGATATACCTTTGCATGTCCGCATTCAGGATGTTTGTTGATCTGCTGGGTTGCCTTGAAATTCGGCCTATTTCTCCCCATCTGTGACGGTAACTACAGAATTTTCGGAGTTATCCCATGCGTATGGATCGTTTGACCAGCAAGTTTCAGATGGCCCTGGCGGATGCACAGAGCCTCGCCGTGGGGCGTGACCACCAATTCATCGAGCCGGCCCACCTGATGAGCGCCCTGCTGGACCAGGAGGGGGGGACGGTACGGCATCTGCTGACCCAGTCCGATGAACAGTCTGGCTGCCGCGATCGCCGACGAAACCTTCAACGAAATAGG
>JBDLIF010000268.1:0-4353 GCA_039714955.1 Pseudomonadota bacterium
ATCGACGAGAACTGACCGAGCTGCTGAAAAAAACCGCATTTCGCGATGACATCATCAGAGCGATCAGCCGGCCGGCGGAATCCAAACCCTGGCACGCATACCGCCCAATCTTCCTGCAGCAGGATCGTATCGATGGGGGGGTGGAATTCTGGCGAGAGAATGAGATCCTGCTCAATCAGGTGGAACTGCAGTATGGGGTGCCACCAGAGATCATCGTTGCGATCATCGGGGTGGAGACCCGCTACGGCAGGCACACCGGTCGCTACCGGGTACTCGATTCGCTGACCACCCTGGGGTTCAGCTACCCGAAGCGAGCCAAATTCTTCCGCAGCGAGCTGGAGCAGTTTCTGCTGTTGAGCCGCGAGGAACAGGTGGACCCAAGCCAGGCGAAGGGTTCCTACGCGGGCGCGATGGGCAAACCCCAGTTCATCTCCAGTAGTTATCGCCGTTATGCGGTGGATCATGACGGGGATGGGCAGCGCGATCTATGGAACAATAATGCCGACATCATTGCCAGTGTGGCCAACTATTTCAGGGTCCACGGTTGGCGCCGGGGCGAGCCGGTTACCCTGCAGGCCAGTGGAGGAGACAATCTGGAGCGGTTTGTCGCGGCGGGCATGAAACCCAGTATCAGGCTGGCCGACCTGCTCGCCACCGGCCTGCAACCCCAGGGCAAGTTGCCGCCCGATCCGGAAACCCTCAGCAGCCTGATCGAACTGGATGCCGGACAACAACAGGAATACTGGCTGGGCCTGCATAACTTTTATGTCATAACCCGTTACAATCACAGTAATCTGTATGCCATGGCAGCCTATCAGCTGAGCCAGGAGATTCTGGCGGCCAGAGAGGCTGGAAAAAAATAGTCGACCCGCATCCCTCACCATGCAGCCAAGACGATTGAAACTCAGCTCTACGCTCAAGCCCGCCGCGTTCGGCCTCGCCCTGACGCTGGCGGGCTGTGGTACGACCCCACCAGTCGAAGAGAAAGACGGGCTCAGCCATACCCTTCCAGCCGATATGGCCGGCATTCCCGATGCGGTCCCCAAGCAGGAACCGCTGAGCCGCTACGGAAACCCGGTCAGTTACAACGTGTTCGGCAGGGAGTACAGAACACTCGATAACAACAAAGGCTATAAGGAGAGAGGCATCGCCTCCTGGTATGGGAGCAAATTCCATGGCAGGCGCACCAGCAGTGGTGAACCCTATGACATGTTCGCCATGACCGCGGCCCATAAGGTCCTGCCCCTGCCCACTTATGCCCGTGTCAGCAACCTGCGGAACGGCCGCAGCGTGGTGGTGAAGATCAATGATAGGGGCCCCTTCCATGACAACCGGCTCATCGATCTCTCCTACTCCGCCGCCTGGAAGCTGGGGATCGCCAGTGAGGGAACCGGATTGGTTGAGGTCGAGGCCATCGACTCCAGCCTCCCGGAAGCGAAATCAGACCCCCCGCTCATCCAGGTAGAGGGGGAACTGCCGGGGCTGTTTCTCCAGGTGGGGGCCTTCGGCGACGAACTCAATGCGCATCGATTGAGAACCCGGCTCGAGACCGAGTTGGAGACGGCTGTGCTGATCCGGCAGCACAGCGCGACGAGCTCCCCGCTCTACCGTGTCCAGGTCGGTCCCATCGCCAGCGTGGAGCTCTGTGACCAGCTGGCGGACAGACTGACCGGACTGGGCATCCCGGAGACCCGTCTGGTGATTCGTGAGTCCAGTTTGCCACAGAACCTCCGAAGGAGCTGCCCCGGCTGCGATTAGCGACGATAGTCGCTTTGGGTGAAGATAACAACAAGGCCTGCCACCTTTGGTCGCGGCCATGGGCAGCGCCTACGGCGGCATTTTCAGACGCAGGTCGGGTTAGACGCGCAATAGCACCAAACCTGAATCCGGCACGCAGCTTTGCGTGCGACCTAACCCGACAAACAGTGGTTCAACCTAGAAACCGCAGTTGACCGCTCCATTCTGACAGTTAAGGAGTTGATTGAATGTTGGTTTGTTTCGATCTGTTTTTTCACCTGCTGGATGAATAACGCTACAGGCTGAATGGCACGCCCACGGCGGCGCATTGCTGCGTTGCAACTCCTTGGAATAGAATCACTATTCCGCGTCGTCGCGCCTTGCTCTGCACCACCGTGAACGCACCCTTCAACCTGTCCAACTGCGGTTTCTAGGTTCAAAAAACGCGCTTAATAGTGACCAATTAAGTTAGAATACCCGTCCCAATCATCAACCCGATGGACCCATGACAGTCAAACATCTCCCAGCAGCCCTCTTCCTCCTCCTGGTTTCACTCGGCACCCCCCTGTTGGCGGCAGTCCCCATGCCGGCGCCTCCCACCCTGGCGGCCTCCGGCTATCTGCTAATGGATTTCGACTCCGGCAGAACCCTGGCGGAAAAGGATTCGGATCAACGGTTGGAACCCGCCAGTCTGACCAAGATCATGACCGCCTATGCGGTTTTCAGAGAGCTGAAGGAGGGGCATATCCGCCTCGATGAAGAGGTCCTGATCAGTGAAAAGGCCTGGCGTACCCCTGGCTCCCGCATGTTTATCGAGGTAGGC
This sequence comes from Pseudomonadota bacterium, assembly GCA_039714955.1. Lineage (GTDB taxonomy): Bacteria > Pseudomonadota > Gammaproteobacteria > Chromatiales > Chromatiaceae > JASJBU01. Next base: position 2,561 of record JBDLIF010000268.1, read on the forward strand.
AAGAGGATCAAGGTCGAGGACCTGCTCAAGGGCATGATCATCCAGTCGGGCAACGACGCCTGTGTCGCCCTGGCCGAGCATATCGCCGGCACCGAAGACACATTTGCCGAGGTGATGAACAATCATGCCAAGCGGCTGGGGATGCAGAATACCCACTTCGAGAACAGTACCGGCCTGCCCCACGACAACCACTACACCACACCCGCCGATATCGCCAAGGTGTCGGCCGCCACCATCCGGGAGTTTCCCGGGTACTACGCCTGGTACAGTGACAAGGAGTTCTTCTTCAACAAGATCAAGCAACACAACCGCAACAGGCTGCTGTGGCGGGACGAGAGCGTGGACGGCATCAAGACCGGTCATACCGAGGCCGCCGGCTACTGTCTGGTTGCCTCCGCCAAGCGTGAGGAGATGCGTCTGATCTCCGTGGTGATGGGGACCAAGAGCGAAGAGGCGAGGGCCAAGGCGAGCCAGTCGCTACTCAGCTACGGCTTTCGTTTCTATGAGACCCACCGGCTCTATGCCGGAGGAGACGCGCTCAACCAGGCCCGGGTCTGGAAGGGAGATAAAGAGCAGATCGCCCTGGGCCTGCGGGAAGACCTGAGCGTCACCATTCCACGCAACCAGTACAAGCTCCTTAACGCCGAGATGCAGATCGACCCAAAGATCATGGCACCGGTCGCCCAGGGCGCAATTTTAGGCCAGGTCAGCATCAGCCTGAACGGGAAAGAGATCGCTCAGGCACCTCTGGTATCACTGGAAGCCATCACCGATGGTGGCATCTGGCAACAGGTCAAGGACAGCGCCTTGCTCTGGCTGGAATAGGCACATGAACCAAGAAACCGAGAGCCTGCTGGAATTCCCCTGCGAATTCGCCATCAAGGCGATGGGCAAGGCGGAGCCCGGTTTCGATGCCCTGGTGGTCGAACTGGTGCGGCGGCATGCGCCGGATATCCATGAAGGGGCCGTACGCAGCCGCCCCAGCAAAGGTGGCAAATGGGTCTCGATAACCATCACCCTGCAGGCCCAGAGCAAGGCCCAACTCGATGCCATCTACCAGGAGCTGAGCGCCCATGAAAAGGTCGTCATGGCGCTTTGATCACTTACATTGCATTTGGACAATGCCATCTGGTGATGCTGACCACAAGACACGAAAGATGCGGTTCGTGCCTCACCGCATCCTACCCTGGTTGATCGGTGAGCGATCATCTAGTCGTCAAACAGCTCGGCCCGCGGCCCTATGAGGCCATCTGGCGGGCGATGCGCGACTACACCGGGCAGCGCGACGCGTCGAGCCAGGATCAGCTCTGGCTGCTGCAACACCCGCCTGTCTTCACCCTGGGTCAGGCAGGCAAACCCGAACACCTGCTCAAGCCGGGCGATATCCCCGTCATCAAGACGGACCGTGGCGGCCAGGTGACCTATCACGGACCCGGCCAACTGATTGCCTACCTGTTACTGGATCTGCGCCGGGCAGGGCTGGGGGTCAGGGCATTGGTCACCCAGCTGGAGCAGGCGGTCATCGCGCTGCTGGCGGACTACGCTATCCCCGCGCTCTCCAGACCCGATGCACCGGGCGTCTATGTGGCCGATCGCAAGATAGCCGCCCTGGGCCTGCGGGTCAGTCGGGGTTGCAGTTTGCATGGCCTGAGCCTGAATGTGGCTATGGACCTGGAGCCCTTCAGCCGCATCAACCCCTGCGGTTATCCCGACCTTGCGGTCACCCAGCTGAGCGATCTGGGCGTGCACGCGGATTTACCCACCCTTGGGCGGGAATTGGCCCGCCACCTGGC
>JBDLIF010000269.1:0-4318 GCA_039714955.1 Pseudomonadota bacterium
TTGTCATCGCGGGTGGCGCCCAGCTTCTGGGCCTGATTCAGTTCGGCCTTGACCTGTTGTCTCGACTGAGGGTGAGCGATGGCCCGTTCCGTGATGAACACCCCGCTCTTTCCCCGACCCACCCGGTAGACATGCCTCTTGATCATCCTGACCTGGGTGCGCAGGGCGATCTCGGGCCGCCGCAGGCCATCATTGGGAATGATCTCCCCCACCCGGATGCCGATGGTGCGGGCCCGTTGGGCGAACATCTCCTGGACCAGCAGCAGGGCGGAGAGCGGCTTGTAGAGGGCCGAGGCACCATAGAAGAGGGAGGAGTTGCGGGCCTTGATGTAGACCGGCAGCAGCGGTGAGTGGGTGCGCCGGGCAAAGCGCAGAAAACCGCTGTTCCATTTACCGTCCCGGACCCCGTTGGGCCGCATCCGCGAGACCTCACCCGCCGGGAAGAAGATCACCGCCTTCTCCTCGGCAAGGGCGGACTGAATCGCCTTGATCTGCTCTTTCTGGGTGGCGCCACCCAGGTTGTCCACGGGCAGCAGCAGCCGGCGCAGGGGCTCGATGTGGGACAGCAACTCACTGGCCACGACCATCACATCCGGGCGGATCTCGCTGACCAGTTGAATCAGGGCCAGGGCATCCAGCGCCCCCAATGGATGATTCGCCACCATGACCACCCGGCCGCTTGCGGGGATATTCTGCTTGTCCCTGTTGGAGATGCTGTAGCTGAAGGAAAAATGCTCCAGTACCTGCTCGAGGAAGGCATAACCATCCAGATCCTGGTGCTGATCGAGGAAATGGTTGATCTCCCGTTCGTGAAAAAGCAGCCGAAAGGCACCCATCAGCGGGAGCGACAGCAGGCGGGTGGGTGGGTTGAAGAGGCGAGGATATCTATTCGTGAGAATCTGTTCGGTATCGAGCACGCCAGTCTGTCCATCAAATAAAACTGGCGGTTATGATGAGCGGGAAACATGACAGTGCCTTGTCAGCCAGGTGAAGGTTTTTTTATGGCTTCTGGAGCTAGTGGCTTGCGCATTCCATTCCCAATTCATTTAATATGCCCAGATATCTAGGATGAGAGCCGTTTGAAAGCATGAATATCATAATCCTGGGAGCCGGACAGGTAGGCCGCTCCGTCGCCAATGCGCTGGTCAGCGAGGCCAACGACATCACCGTGGTGGATCAGAATGCGGAGCTGCTGGCGGATCTGCAGAATCGGCTCGATCTGAATACCATCAGAGGGCATGCCGGACAGCCGGATGTGCTGCGCAGGGCAGGAGCAGAGGATGCGGACATGATCCTGGCGGTGACCAACAGCGACGAAACCAATATGGTGGCCTGCCAGGTGGCCTATACCATCTTCCATACCCCAACCAAGATTGCCCGGGTCCGGGCGCAGGGTTATCTGGACCAACCCAAGCTGTTCGAGCCCGAGGCCTTTCCGGTGGATGTGCTGATCAGCCCGGAACAGGTGGTCACGGAATATATTCTGCGGCTGATCGAATATCCGGGTGCCTTGCAGGTGCTCGATTTTGCGGAAGGACGGTTACGTCTGGTGGCGGTCAGGGCCTATGACAACGGACCGCTGGTCGGCCATGAGCTCTGTGCATTGTATGATCACATGCCTGAGGTGGACGCCCGGGTGGCCGCCATCTATCGTGAGGGTGAGGTGATCCAGCCCCGGGGTAATACCAAAATCAGGGTGGATGACGAAGTCTTCTTCATTGCGGCGACGGAAAACATCCGGGCCGTGATGAGTGAGCTGCGCAAACTGGAGAAGCCCTACAAACGCTTGATCATCGCCGGTGCCGGCAACATCGGCCGGCGACTGGCTCAGTCCCTGGAACAGAAGTATCGGGTGAAGCTGATCGAGTCAAACAAGGAGCGTGCCCGGGAGATCGCCGAACGCCTGGAAATGACCATCGTGCTGCATGGGGATGCGGCGGACGAGCAGTTGATGTTGGGCGAGAACATCGAAAACACCGATGTCTTCTGCGCGGTGACCAATGACGATGAGGCCAATATCCTCTCCGCCATGCTGGCAAAACGGATGGGCGCCGGGCGGGTGATGTCGCTGATCAATCGTTCCGCCTATGTGGATCTGGTGCAGAGTGGCACCATCGATATCGCCATCTCCCCCCAGCAGGCTACGATCGGCAGTCTGCTGACCCATGTGCGGCGCGGAGATGTGGTCCAGGTCCACTCCCTGCGCCGGGGGGCGGCGGAGGCCATGGAGGCGGTGGCCCATGGTGACAGGTCTTCTTCGAAGGTCGTGGGAAGGGCGATTGAGCAGATAAAGCTGCCTGCCGGGACCACGATTGGCGCCATCGTACGGGGAGAGGAGGTACTCATCGCCCATCACGACACAGTGATAGAGAGTGACGACCATGTGATCCTGTTTCTGGTGGATAAGCGCAAGATACGGGCGGTGGAAAAGCTCTTCCAGGTCGGGGTGACATTCCTATGAGCTGGGTTCTGATTCAACCTAGAAACAGCAGTTGACCGCTATGTGTAAATCACAAGTTAATGACAATATGATGTATTCGCGTGCAATCAGCGTTTACCCTACAGGTGAGAACGCTACAGGGAGCATCGCACGCCCTATTTGGCGTGTGGCATCGTTACACCTCCTCGCAATAGGCCCAGCTATTACTCGTCGGTGTGTCTTGCCACGCACCAAATATGACGCGCGCTGCACCCCGTCCAACTGCTGCTTCTAGGTTTAGGCATCGGCATGCATCTTTCCGTGGTACAGCGCATCCTCGGCGTACTGCTCATGGTCTTCAGCCTGACCATGCTGCCACCCATGCTGGTTTCCCTCTGGTCCAACGACGGCGCCCTGCTCGGCTTCACGGATGGCTTCATTCTCACCCTGGGGCTGGGGCTGGGGATCTGGGCACCTGTGCGCGGTCGCCATCAGGAGTTGCGGGTCAGGGATGGTTTTCTGGTGGTGGTGATGTTTTGGACCGTGCTGGGGCTTACCGGGGCCCTGCCCTTCCTGTTCGCGGAAAATTCGCAGATGTCGCTCACCGATGCGGTCTTTGAGTCGGTTTCCGGACTGACCACCACCGGGGCCACCGTCATCGTCGGGATCGACGAACTGCCGCTTTCTCTGCTCTACTACCGGCAGCAGTTGCAGTGGCTGGGTGGCATGGGGATCATCGTGCTGGCCGTGGCGGTACTGCCGATGCTGGGTATAGGTGGCATGCAGCTCTACCGGGCGGAGACGCCGGGGCCGATGAAGGACAGTAAGTTGACACCGCGCATCACCGAGACCGCCAAGGCCCTGTGGTTTATCTACCTGACACTGACGGTCACCTGCGGGTTGGCCTACTGGGGCGCGGGGATGGAGCCTTTCGATGCCCTGGGGCATGCCTTCTCGACGGTGGCGATCGGTGGCTTCTCCACCCATGATGCCAGTATGGGGTATTACAACAGTACCCTGATCGAGATGATTGCGGTGGTCTTCATGCTGCTCTCAGGGGTTAATTTTGCACTCCATTTCCTGGTCGTCAGGCGACGTACTCTGTGGGTCTATTTCAATGACTCTGAGTTCCGGGGTTACGTCACCGTCCTTGGGCTGGTCTTTCTGGTGGTCTCTGTTGCCCTGTATGGCATGGGGGTCTACAACAGTTGGAGTGAATCATTCACCCGCGGTCTTTTCCAGGCTGTTTCCATCGGTACCACCACCGGTTTTACCACGGCTGATTACTCACTCTGGCCAGGTTTTATCTCAATCATTCTGCTGTTCACCAGCTTTGTCGGCGGCTGTGCGGGATCAACGGGCGGTGGCATCAAGGTGATCCGGTTTCTGCTGCTGATCAAACAGGGCATACGTGAAATCAACCGTCTGATTCATCCGAATGCTGAGATCCCAATCCTGATTGGGCATAAGAGCGTTCCCAGGCGCGTGGTGGAGGCGGTCTGGGGATTTTTTGCCCTCTATGTGGCGAGTTTCTCCGTCATGTATCTGGTGCTTGCCTCTACCGGCCTCGACCTGATGACCGCATTTTCCGCGGTGGCCGCGAGTATCAACAATCTTGGGCCTGGTCTGGCGGGTGTAGGGTCCAACTATGCCAGCCTGGATGATCCGGCAAAGTGGATCCTCTGTTTCGGCATGCTGTTGGGGCGCCTGGAAATTTTCACCCTGCTGGTGCTTTTGACTCCCGCCTTCTGGCGAAAGTAGTACAAGTACCAGCGAGGCTGAGCCTCAGACCGTCGAGTTATGAGTCGCTAAATCCATATTTTGGCACGAGAAAATCGCCTCACACAGAGGCACGGAGACACGGAGAAGAATAAAAAGATCATTTACCTACATGGGTAT
>JBDLIF010000270.1:0-4303 GCA_039714955.1 Pseudomonadota bacterium
CAGCACGGGTCCGGTGGTGGACAACCGGTTCGAGTACGATGCCCAGGGAAACGTCACCCGGCAGCAGCAGGCCCTGAAGCTGCCTGGGTTGGGACAGGCCAGCGGCACCGTCCTGGTAAACGAGGCGAGTTACCACCTGGACGGCCAGTTGCTCTCGACCTCGATGATCAACGCCAGCAGCGGTACGGTCATTGCGCAACCGCTGGATTTCGGCTATGACTGGCGCGGCATGCCGCAAGAGCTTCTCTACCAGGGAGCACATCAGGTGGAGCTGATGCGCAACCAGGCCGGTGCGGTGATGGAACGCATCATGCAGCCGCTGCAATTCTCGAACATCAGCACCAGCTATGCCTATGATGTACTGGGACGGCTGGTCAATCTCAGCGTCACCGCCGCTGACGGTACACAGCCCTACTCCCAGTCCTATGACTTCTACGCCAACGGCCAGGTGGCGCAGATCATCGAGCAAGCCGCCGATGGTGGACAAAGGATCATGGAGTTCGAGTGGGATAGCCGCCATCAGATGACGCTCGCACAGCAGTCATTGAGCGATCCCGGCTACGAAAGCGCTTTCACCTATGGCCCGGCGGGACGCCTGACCTCGGCCGAGGTCAGGCTCAGTACCAGGGATCGCACCCTGCTGGCGGGCACCCGGGTCCCGCAGCGCCAGGTGGACTACCTCTATACCCCCGACGATCCGCAGCGGCTGGATCAATTGTTGAACCTGGACGGCAGCATTTACGCGGACTACGCATACGACGCGGCCGGCAACCTGATCCGCCGGACCCTGGGTGATCAGACCTGGGATCTGCGCTATGACGGGGAGAATCGCCTGCGCCGGGTGGTGCAGATTGCAGCAGGATCACAGGCTACCGAGACCTTCTACTACGAGGGTGCGAAGCGGGTGCTGGCGGTGCGCAGTGACGGCCGGGTGCGGCGTTGGTTCGGTGACGCGGAGCTGCGTTATTTCAACGGCGGCGCCTTGTTTGAGAAGAGCTGGTATACGGCGAAGCTGGGCCAGCCGGTATTGCGGATCGAGAACGGCGGCACGATCGAATATACGGTGCAGACGCCCCAAGGCCATGAGGCCCTGAGCATGACACTGGAACCTGATACGGGTGTCAGTCCGGTCCAGATGGGCAGGCTCTACGGCCCCTTCGGCGAGATCCTGTTCAGCCGGCTGGCCGCCGGCAGGCAACACGAGGACTATCCCAAGGAGTTCAATGGCAAGGAGTACGATCATCTGAGCGGGCTGCACTACTATGGGCACCGCTACTATGACCCTGTGGGGTTGCAGTGGAACCGGGCCGATCCCAAGTACCGCTTCGCTCCCGATGCCGCGTACGATGAACCACGACGGATGAATCTGTATGCCTACACCCTCAATAATCCGGTGTCCCTGGTCGATCCGGACGGCCTCGATATCTCAAAGCTCTTTCAACTGTTCATGGATGTTAGTTCAACCAGAGATACTGTTGATCATGCCGATAGGGTAGGCCATCTCGCCGACGCCGCGAAAAATGGTCAGCATGACAGGCCACTGAGGAAGGATGCATCAGCGACGGAGCGTACCATCTACAATATGACCCCCAGACAAAGGTATAAGATGTTTCGGCAACAGATGTCTGGAAAAGGGCGTGTCACGGGCGGTCGCAAACCGTCCAGCCCCAGCAGAAGCCAGCTGATTACGGCGCGCGCTTATCTCGCCGCACGATTCAATAGGAACGCACGAAAAAATGTCGAAGCCGGCAGGGCAGCCGATAATCTGCATGACAGCCCTGAAGCTCAAGCGCTGAGTGAAAAAAGGAAAAATGGGTCATTGACAGCGGAAGAGTCTGCAAGAGCTGACGAGATGGAGCAGCGGTGGGAGGAGTTCAATGACCAGGAGAGGAAATACTTTGACGACATGATGGAGGATCAAGACCGCATAGAAGAGATCAACCGACAACTGAACGACATGCAGTGACCAGGCAAGACCCTGCTGATCGATGTGCACGCTTTTTTTCTGGCTGGCATGTTCCAATGTGACAGCGGGACAAGACCGCTTGCCGTAAATGAAACCGCCGATGTGGCGCGCCGCATCGGCGGTTTTAAAATATGTAAATATTTTGGTAACTATTCAGCACGAATGATTGAGCAGCGATAACTTACTGATTTCAGGTGTTTCTTACAGAAGTGTCTGCAGCATGGATGCTGCGGTCAAGCCTACAAGGACGTATTTACGGCGACTTCTTTAAGAAACACCTGAAGGCAGTGACGAGCTTTTTTATGAAGCTGAATAGTTACATATTTTGAAAATATTATTTGTCATGGTATGGGATCCTAACTGAATAGAAGAATCCGTGTTGATCCCATGTTTCAATCGCGTTTCAGTGAATGCAACAGATTAAACAATAAAGTCCGCTTCACGAAGTCATACTGAAACCATCGTCTCGCATACTTTGCATAACCGTCACCGGATGTATTGTGACCTGAGAGCAAGCAAAGGAGATGTTGAGAGATGAAAAAAATCCTTACCATGACCGCCGCACACCCCTGGACCGTGCTGCTGATTCTCCTGCTGATCTCCCTGCTGGCCGCCGTGCAACTCCATCGGCTGCAGATGCATGTTTCACCCCAGGCCCTGACGATCGAAAATGACCCCGCCAAGGCGTTTTACCAGCAGACCCTGGCCACCTTCGGTTCGGATGACATCACCCTGCTGTTCATTCGGGACCGGGACCTGTTCGAGCGGGGCAGACTGGCGGCGATCCGCTCGACCATCGCCCGCCTCGAGGCCCTGCCCTTCGTCGAAAGCACCGACAGCCTGTTCTCCCTGCCCCATATCCGGGTGGTCGACGACTTCGTCTCCACCGATCCCTACCTGAAGGAGATCCCCAACACCGCCGGGCAGGCCGAACGCCTGCGCGAAGCGGCGTTGAAGAATCCCTTCATCCGCCACAACCTGCTCTCCGACGACGGTACCGCCATGGCCGTCAACCTGCGCCTCAGGCGCAGCCGTGATGCCCCGGCATTCGATGCCGAGGCGGCCGCCGCCATCGAGGCCGCGATCACCCCCCTGAAGTCGGAGGTTGAAGAGCTCTTTCAGCTCGGCCTGCCCTATCTCCGGACCCAGGTGCGCGACGCCATTCAGCTGGACCAGAAAACCCTGCTGCCCCTCTCCGTGCTGGTGCTGCTGGTCACGCTCACCCTGATCTTTCGCGGCGCCGGCGCCGCCCTGCTGCCCCTGTTGACCGCGAGCCTCAGCGTGCTTTGGACCCTGGGCGGCATGGCCGCCCTGGGCATCCCCCTCAACGTAATGAGCGCCATCGTGCCGGTGTTGCTGATCATCATCGGCTCGACCGAGGATATCCATCTGATCTCCGAGTACCAGGCCGGCATGATCGCGGGTTACGGCCGGCGCAGGGCCATCCACTATATGGCCAGGCGGCTGGGGCTGGCGGTGCTGCTCACCTTTGCCACCTCCTACCTGGGCTTTCTCTCCATCGCCGTGAATCCGATCCAGCTGCTGCGCGAATTCGGGCTGGTGGCCTCCACCGGCCTGGCGTTGAATTTCCTCATCACCGCTTCTCTGGTCCCCGTCTATCTGCGGTTTTGCGGCAGGCGATGTCCGACTGCGCGGAAGCGCGGCGACAGCGTCGGACGTGAGCGGATAATCGATAGGGTGAGCCGGCTGGTGCTGAAGCGGAAACGGCGGATCATGCTGCTGACCCTCGCCGTCTGCGCCGTCGCCGCCTATGGAAGCCTGTCGGTGGGCGTCAACAACAACCTCCTGGACTATTTTCAGGCCGATTCGCCGGTTCGGTACCGGGTCCAGACCCTGCATCAGGAGCTGGCCGGCATGGAGAGCTTCTCCATTCTCCTGGATGGGGATATCGAGGGCACCTTCCAGAAGTCGCGCTACCTGGAGGAGATCGGCGAGATTCAGGACTTCCTGCGGCGCTCCGCCGACTTCGATTCCAGTCTCTCCGTCACCGACTCCCTCTCCCTGTTCAACAGCGCCGTGAACGACACCGGGGAACTGGCGCTGCCCGACGACGATGAGGTGCTCGCCGAACTGACAAACCTGATCGACCGCGAACATATCGCAAGCTATGTCTCCGCGGATTTCAGTCAGGCCCGCATCCTCGTCAGGCACAACCTGGGAGACTCACGCGAACTGAACCGGGCCCTGGAGTCGCTGCAGTCATTCATCGATGAGCGGACGGACGCGGGGCTGCATATCAACATCACCGGTGAGTCGATCCTCACCAGCCGGGCAGCCGACCGTATGGCCCTTGGACAGGCTAAATCCCTTGGCCTG
>JBDLIF010000271.1:0-4302 GCA_039714955.1 Pseudomonadota bacterium
TCAGACGTTCACTGGCCCGGGCGACACCGCCTTCCCTGGCCACCACCCAGAAGTAGTGCAGATGCTTGTAGTTAACCATAGGCTTTCTATTACTTCGTAAATACCGAATAGTATATCAAAAATAATCGACTTTTTTTGGCTATGAAACTTTCCTAGCATGCCTACTCGTGAAACAGCAACAGGATTGCAGCGGAGGACCCTATGCAGATTGACATCCTGGCACGCGATTTTTCCCTGACCGACGCCCTGCGCCGCCATGCCGAACGACGGCTGCGTTTTGCCCTGACCTTCTGTGATGATCAGATTCAGCGGGTTGTTATGCAGCTATCCGGCAGCAACAATTCATATGGCGGTGCAGACAAGCTCTGCCATCTGCAGGTCGTGCTGGACGGCCTGCCCGATGTGGTGGTTGAAGATACAGAGGCCGACCTGTACATCGCCATCGACCGTGCGACCGATCGCGCCGGGCGTACCCTGCTGCGTAAGATCGAGCGTCAGCTAACCCTGCTCTAGCAGGGCCACCCGCCCGTATCGGATGAGCAGTAATCAGTCTACCTAGTTAACAAACCAGACAGAGGTATTAAACCATGAACAACCCAATCAGTATCGCTGTGAGTAGGAGTCAAGCATCCACACTCGCCACCAACAAGGTGCTCCGCAACACCTATATGTTGCTTTCCATGACCCTGCTGTTCAGTGCGCTGACCGCCGGGGTTTCGATGGTGCTGAACCTGCCCCATCCGGGGTTGCTGCTTACGCTCGGCGGTTATTTCGGCCTACTGTTCGCCACTGCGAAGTTCCGTGACCGTGCCTTGGGACTGGCCTTCGTGTTCGCCCTGACCGGCTTTATGGGGTACACCCTGGGACCGATTCTCAACGCCTATCTGGCCATGCCCAACGGCGGCCAGGTTGTGATGACGGCCATGGGCGCTACCGGCACCATCTTCCTCGGCTTGTCGGCTTACGCGCTCACCAGCCGCAAGGATTTCAGCTTCATGGGCGGCTTCTTGATGGTGGGCATCCTGGTGGCCTTCCTGGCCGGTCTGGGTGCGGTGTTCTTCGAGATGCCCGGTCTGTCGCTGGCGGTCTCTGCCATGTTCGTACTGCTGATGGCCGGGCTGATCCTGTATGAGACCAGCAACATCATTCACGGCGGTGAAACCAACTACATCATGGCCACCGTCACCCTGTACGTCTCCATCTTTAATCTGTTCACCAGCCTGCTGCATCTGCAGGGATTCATGGGTGGTGACGAGTAAATCCAGACGTCTTTCAACTCAGGAGCAATGAATATGGCACATTTGACCACACTCGATGAACTCAAACAGCACATCACCCTGCTGGCCAGCGTGGAAGAATCAGATGCACCTTTTATCAGTGTCTATCTCAACCTGGAAGACGGCCAGATCGGCTGGCGTGAAGCACTCGATGAGCGCGCACGCATTCTGCGGCGCGTTCTCAAGGACAACGACCTCGCCGACCTTGAGGAAGCTTTGGGCAAGATCGAGACCTGGCTGACCACCGATCTGCTGCCCGAGACTAAGGGGGTGGCCATCTTTGTGCGCGGCACCTTCGGCGGCGCCTTCATGCTGCCGATGCAGTTTGCAACCCCCCTGCCTGACTGGATTGCGGTCTATCCAACGCCCAATATCTATCACCTGGTGGAACTCAAGGACAACTACCATCGCTATGTCGTCCTGCTCGCCATGCCGGATCGGGCCAGCATTCTGGAGGTGAATCTGGGTGCGGCGACCATTCAGGCCTGGATCAACCGATCGGAGCTGCGCATGCGTGTGGGTTCGGGATGGACCCGCTCCCACTACCAGATTCACCAGGCGCACCGGGGGGATCGGTTTATCCATGAAAAGATTGCGCTGCTGGTACACCTGATGCACGCCGGAGGCCAAACCCACCTGATCCTGGCCGGTGACCCCGAGATCACCGGGCGGATTCGTCACGCCCTGCCCCCCGATCTGGCGGACAAGCTGGTGGATGTGGTCCCGGCCAGCGAGCGTGATCAGCAGACCGACGTGGTGATGGCGACCCTGTCCAGCTTTATCGAACATGAAGAGCGGGAATCCCAGTCAGTTGCCGGGTGTCTCATCGAAGGATTGCGCAGTCAGAACCTGGCGGTCGCGGGTTCGGCAGCCACCCTGGATGCGCTGCGGTGGGGAGAAGTGGACACACTGCTCATGTCCAGTGGCTATCAACCCGATCCCGGCTGGGCCTGCACGGACTGTCGAGCCATCGGCACCGAGGCGCCGGAAACACCCGTCTGTCCGCAGTGTGGTGAACCCGCCGTGCGGCCGCTGGATGTAAAGGAAGCATTACTGCGTCTGGCCGGACAATCGGAGTGCCCGGTGGAGGTTGTCGAGCAGTCTGACGCGCTGATGTCGCAGGGCGGTGTCGGCTGTCTACTGCGCTATCGACACGGTTTACAGCATGAGGAACCCGCTAGCCTCGCGCAGGCTTAGATCACGCGAAGCAGGAGACAACCCATGTTCGCTATATACGATATCGAAGGCCGCCGCTACCGTGACACCCTGGAGAATCTGCGCAAGGTGCGGGAAACCCAGGCCAGCCTGGATATACGCTTACGAACGAATACTTCCGATGATGAGACGCTGCCCATTCAAGGCGCCAGCCGCAGCAAATTCGGGGGGACCGCAGTATCCAGCAAGGCCTTGCAAGCCTACCGGGATATACGCCACCTCGACCGGCGGGAACCGATCTACCACGCCTACCAGTTGATGAGCAATCCGGTCAGCACCTTGCCTATGGAGATGGACATTCTTGCTGCCCGGCGTCATTTCCAGAAGATGGGTTTCCAGCAGATGCCGGTAATGAGCTCCCAGCAACGCCTTGTCGGTATATTGTCGATTCAGGATCTACTGCAGTTCATCATCATCGATGGTGACGTGGTGCGGTATCTGGGAGGAAAGCAGGTGGCGGATGCCATGTCGAAAGAGGTCATTACAGCCGATCCGGTATCCGATATTCGCCGGGTTGCACAGGTGATGCAGGAGTACCATCTTCACGGCGTGCCCATCGTAGATGAACAGGACGCATTGATCGGCTTGGTGTCACGTAGCGACATCCTGCGCGCGGTGATCAATGATCCACCACTCAATATATGGTCTTGATAATTCAATCCATGTCCATACCCGCATTGGCGAGACGCATCACCGGCAATCTCTGGTTCGAATACGCCATCATCTCATTTATCCTGCTCAGCGCCATGGTGCTCGGGCTGGAGACCCTGCCTGCCCTGACCGCGGACTACGGCGCCTGGCTTGAGAGCGCACATCAGATCATTCTGGCAATCTTTATTCTGGAGGCCGCGCTCAAGATCACCGCCGTGGCACCTCGTGTGGGACGATATTTTGGCGATGGCTGGAATCTGTTTGACTTCTCGATCATCCTGTTGTCGCTGATCCCGGCGACCGGGGATTTAGCCCTGATCGCCCGGCTGGCCCGGTTGATGCGGGTATTGCGCCTGATCTCCACCATCCCCAAGCTACGCCTGATCGTTGAAACACTGATGCGCAGCATTCCCAGCATGGGCCACGTCATGCTGCTCATGTCCATCATCTTTTATGTCTATGCCATCGCCGGCTACAACCTGTTCCATCGGCACGACCCCGAACACTGGGGCAATCTGGGACTTTCCATGCTCACCCTGTTCCGTGTGGTCACACTGGAGGACTGGACCGATGTCATGTACACGGCGTTGGGGCTCTATAGCTGGGCCTGGCTCTATTTCATCAGTTTCATATTCGTGGGCACCTTTGTCATCATCAACCTGTTTATCGCCGTGGTGCTCAATAATCTGGAGGAGGCCAAGGCGGAACAATTGGAAACACTGCACCAGCCTGTTTCACGTGATAAGTTACTCAATGAGTTGGCGAATACGCAACAGGCAATGACCCGACTTCAGAAACAAATGGAGAGGCTGAAATAAAGCATGCAGGAGATTCGTTTTTTCATCCTCGCCATCGTTACCGGACCGGGCATACTGGCCTGGAGCGCGGATCGTTTTGTGGTCGGCGCTTCGGGGCTGGCGCAAAGTTTCGGTACATCGGCCCCGAGATGCTGGTTTTGACCATGGCCGCCTGGCAGGGTAACAGCGGCATCGCCATCGGCAATGCGATTGGCTCCAACATCGCCAATATGGCCCTGGTGCTGGGTGTGGCGGCTGGTGTGACGCTACATCTGTTGCACCTGAAAACCCTGGCAACGGAGACCGTCAATGAGCAACCGGGACGGCAGGATTGATGAGATTCAGATTCAACATTGATGAGG
>JBDLIF010000272.1:0-4290 GCA_039714955.1 Pseudomonadota bacterium
TTGGCGTTGAAGACATTGAGTCCCTTGTTCTCCATCGCCCCCATGTTGAAGTCGTTGACCGCCACGATCATGTAGATGTCCAGGTCATACTCCCGCCCATAGACCCGCTCGTCCCAGGCCATGGCGTTCCGCAGGGAGCGCATGGCGTGGTCGCACTTGTCGATATTCTCCGGTTCCACATAGATGCGCAGATCCACCTCCCGGCCCGATGCGGTCGTGTAGCTATCCTGCTGGTAGCGCAGATCCCCCGCCACCAGGGCGAACAGATAGCAGGGCTTGGGGAAGGGGTCCTCCCAGCGCACCCGGTGCCGGCCATCGGCCAGATCCTCCGCCCGCAGACAGTTGCCGTTGGAGAGCAGCACCGGGTAGTGCCGTTTGTCCGCAATAATGGTGGTGCTGAAGCGAGCCATCACATCCGGCCGGTCCGGATAGTAGGTGATCCGGCGGAAACCCTCCGCCTCGCACTGGGTGCAGTACATGCCACCGGATTGATAGAGACCCTCCAGGGCGGTGTTGTCCTGGGGCCTGATCAGCACGCTGGTCTCCAGCACGAAACGTTGCGGCGGCCGGGGGATGGTCAGCGAGCGGGGGTCCAGCTGATACTCGTCAGACCCAAGTTCGCGCCCATCCAAGCTGACCGATTGCAGATCGAGCTGCTCGCCATCCAGACAGAGTGAAGGATTATCGGATCTACCGGCGGGATTGAGTCGAACCAGCAGCCGGCTCTCAACCCGGGTAAACTCGTCCTGCAGATAAAAGGTGAGATCCACCTGATCCACCAGGAACTCGGGGGGCTGATAATCCTTCAAATAGATGGTTTTTGGATTGTCTGTGCGCATCAGGTCTTTCCTGGAATGATTAAGGTCCAAAGCAGGTACGCAATCATTGCCCAGCTGCCGCGTGGAACTCATGCGTGACTGCTGCTAGGATACACGTCTATTTTGTTAAAATACTTTTCCCATACTATACAAAAGGTTAGTCAGACTTCTCCTGGCCCTGCAATACTGAGGACGTTTTTGTATGCCGAAAGTGGTCATGTACACCACAGCCATCTGCCCCTACTGCGTGCGCGCCAAGTTTCTCCTGGAAAATAAGGGCGTGACCTATGAAGAGATCCGCATCGATACGGACCATGCGGTCATGCAGGAGATGCTGGAACGCAGCCGACGCAGCACGGTACCACAGATATTTATCGACGACTTCCATGTCGGCGGCTACGATGACCTGGCCGCATTGGAGATGGCGGGCCGCCTGAACGAATTGCTGGGCCTGCCCGAGGAGGACTAAGGTTCATGGACAGCGCCGCAGCAAAGGTCAGGTTGGACAAGTGGTTGTGGGCGGCCCGCTTCTTCAAGACCCGCCAGCTTGCCGCCGAGGCGATCAACGGCGGCAAGGTCCACCTGAATGGTCAGCGCACCAAGCCGGGTAAGGAGGTCAAGGTCGGTTCCCATCTACGCATTCACAAGGGTTCCCTGGAGTGGGATATCGAGGTCAAGGTGCTCGCCACTCAGCGTCGCCCGGCCAGCGAGGCGAAAGAGTTTTATAGCGAGTCGGAAACCAGTTTTATGCGCAGACAGCAGCTCACCGAGCAGCTACGGGTCGAGCGGGCCATGGAACCGCGCCCAATGCGGGGTAAACTCAACAAGAAGGATCGCCGCATGATTCACCGCTTTACCAGCAAGGACGAGTGAGTTGGACCAGGACGCCTATCGCCGCACCTATCGCGAGATGAATGAACGCTTCTGTGTCTATGAAAAAAGCGTGTTGTCACGCAAGTGCAATTGCTCACAAGCCAAAAAGCTCTGCATTGCGGAACGCGAGGGTGTCCACTGTACTTCCGACGAAGCCCAAGAGCAGTGCCAGGAGTTCCTCGAACAACTGCGTCGCTACGCCCGCTTCGCCCTGAAATCCAATGATGAACGAGCTGTGCTGCCCCACGGCAAGGCGATGCGGCTGCAGATCGGCGGACTGCGCGGGCTCTATTCAGCCCTGCACGAGGATCAGACGATACCGGAGATCATCGATGATGTGTTTGATCTGATCAACCAGGCCCGGGAGGCGTTCAATGGGTTGGAGAACCTGCCCTATCAGAAGCTGATCCAACAGGTGGCCGCTTACGAGGGGCGGCAGCGCTCGAAGCTAAAAACTTAAGTTTCGGAGTTCAGGTACTCCAATGAGATATCAAGCGGAGAGGGAGATAGCGTTTTGAGACACGCAGTGAATACATCCCTGTAGCTCGGCTGCGGCCTCCTTGCCGCAGACGGTCCTACAACCACACCCCAGATACACCTGCGCAATCATGTGATTAGTACCACGCACGGCTGCGAAAAGTGGCTGAGTTTCGGGGGTAATCAGGAAACGCTATCTCCCTCTCCGCTCCCCGTTTGAACTCCGAAACTTGAGTTAATAACCACAGTTTGTCATCAACACCTAAGCGTCTAAGGCCGCGGCTGAACCTGTCTCACTGGCCCTTGGCGCTCTGCCCGTACAGCCGGGCGTAGCCCTCAGGGTCCAGGATTTCGCGGATGTCCACAAAACTCCCGCTCGGCCAATCCTTTAATCGGGGCAGTATGGAGACCAGCCGTTCGGCGGCGTCCAGCGGACCGGGCATGGCCTCGCTACCCCGGGCCAGCTGTAAACGCCCCAGTGCAGGGAACGCACCGGCATCCGCCTCATCGCATAGATAATCCATCATGGTGGTATCGATGATGCCCGGCGCTACCGCGGAGATATGGGTTTGCGCAAACTCATGAGCATAGAGCTTTGCGAGCATGTTGAGAGCGGCCTTGGACAGGGCATAGCCACCCCAGCCCTTATTGCCCAGCACCGCCGCGCCCGAGGAGATCATGACAATCTGATCGATCGGCCGCCCCCACTCGAACAACCAGTCCATAACGGCCTTGTTGGCCCATACATTCACCTCCATGACCTGTTTCAGATCTTCCAGGGACGTTTGGGTGAGGTCCTTGATCTCGCCGAGGATGCCGGCGTTGAGGACCACCAGATCCAGCGAGGCGGCATCCGCCAGCAGACCGCTCAAGGCAGTGGGGATGGAGTCATAATCGGTCAGGTCGCAGATCCGATCATGCATACCCGGCAGGTCGCAGCCCCGGCGGCTGCAACCATAGGCCGCCCAGCCCTGATCGTTGAGGTATTGGGCAAGTCCATGGCCCAGACCGGAGCTGGTGCCTGTGATGAAAGCGGTTTTCATGGCTGTGAGAGAGGAGGTTGGTTTCCAATAAATATGTTGGGATATATCAGGGGTTGTTGTCCATGGGATATTTTACACTTTCCATACTCCCCAGTGATAATAGGAACGCTCCTTTTTCACTCGAAATAAAAAGAACGCTAATAAAATGCAAGCGTCCCCTTTATCCTTATCTCCTGAAATAGACGTACTCCGAATCAAACGTGATTTCTTTCACAAAAAAGTGGGCTGATACAAATATGAAACAACTTAGCTGTCGCGGAAATATTTGAGAAACAGTTTTCCATTAGCCTGAAAATCGTCGCAACAAGCCTGGTATGGATCACCGGTGTGTAGAGTCGATGTGGTAAACCCAGTGAAACATGAGGGGTTTCCAGCTTCGCCATCTCACATTCGAAGGAGCATCTTACGATGCTTTTCAATTTCCTGGCTACTGCTGACATTTTATACCTCCATTTCCATCGTACTGTTTATGTGACCGCTTAAATAGCCTCGGGCACATACCATGTCGACACGATTATTATAAATAACGCAGCCAAGAACTGCTGGAGCAACATGATGAACTATAAGTCAGATCATTCAGCCAGCTATCTGTTGAAATATTGCAGAAATATCACTTGTGTTTCTACCCTATGCCTTGCCCTGACGACTGGCGCCACTGCAGCTTACGCCGCTGAGCAACATGCCACCGAGAACATGGGTGAAGTCACTCAAGCCCAGACGAATAACGACGGCATGGTAACAGGTAATATTTATGACGTTGACAATCTCGCCTATTACGGTGACTGGGACTCCAACCGAATCTACATCATTGATGTCGATAACATGTCCCTGCTGATATCTGTTGAAGGTACAGGAGATGGACCCTACGGCATCGATCAGCAGGGTGCTGACAAGGCCTATGCCCTGACCCGTAAAACCGAGTCGTTGACAGTCGTCGATAACAATACATTGGAAAATGCAGGCCAGATTCCTCTGGCGCATAAACCAAGATCCACCCATTACAGTGCAGAAACAGGCCTCACTTTGGTTTCTGGTGGTGACAAGGCCATGTCCAGCATCATCAAGGTCGATGTAGATGA
>JBDLIF010000273.1:0-4275 GCA_039714955.1 Pseudomonadota bacterium
CTGGGAATCGGCATCGACTACAGCCTCTTTTTCGGCCGCGCTGAAAATGACAGCCAGGAACGGGCTCAGACCCTGCATGCCCTGGTCGTCTGCGCCCTTAGCACCAGCCTGGTCTTCGGCATATTGGGTAGTTCCGATCTTCCGGTGCTGCGGGCGATAGGGCAGACCGTGGCCATCGGTGTGGTCATCAGCTTTCTGACCACCTTCGCCCTCGCCCCCACGAGGCCCCGTGTCCAGGCATCCGGGTAATGCAGTATTATGGACGATGGTAACGATTCAGCATGTATTATTAAGCAGCAGTAACGAACTTGTGATTAAGCTGAATAGTTACGGGCAATGTTAAATACCAACAACCGAACAAGATTCAACCCATGAGCCGTTCTTATCCCCTCTTTCATCATGGCCTTGAGCAGATTATCGCCTGGTATAAGGGCAGACCGGTCAGTGCCGGGGAATTCCTTACCGATGCAATTCACACCGCGGAACATCTGCCCCTCTCTGCCCAGGTAGTGAATCTCTGCGATGACCGTTACCACTTCATGCTGGGGTTTGCCGCAGCCATGCTGAAGAGACAGTTGACCCTGTTGCCGCCCAGCGGGACGCCTAGGGTGATCAACGAACTGACCAGGGATTACCCGGACTCTATCTGTCTGACCGACAGGCCCCTGGAGAACCTGGACATCCCTCAGTTCCAGATCACCTCAGTACCGGCGCAGGGCCCCATCGCTGACCCTCGAGTACCGTGGATTGAGCAGGAGAGATTGGTCGCTGTCCTGTTTACCTCAGGCAGCACCGGCAAACCCGCGGCAAACCTGAAGTACTGGGGAGACCTGCAGAAGGGGGCCCAGCTGGCCGCTGACCGGTTTGGCATTCATCAGGAGAGGGTAACCTCCCTGGTGGCAACCGTCCCGCCCCAGCATATGTATGGCCTGGAGACATCGATCCTGATCCCCTGGTTTGGCGCTATTGGGGTCCACGCCGGCCGCCCCCTGTTCCCGGTGGACGTGCGGGATGCCCTGGCCTCCCTGGATGCCCCCCGGATACTGATCACCACCCCGGTTCATCTGCGCGCCTGTGTGGCTGCCGAGCTGGCGTGGCCGGAGATCGCGTTTCTAATCTCAGCGACCGCACCTCTCTCGAAAACCCTGGCCGAGGCGGCGGAACAGATGCTCAACACCCAGGTACTGGAGATCTACGGATCGACTGAAACAGGCTCAATCGCTTCGAGACGCACCCTGAAGGGGGAGAGATGGACCCTCTACGAGGAGATGCATCTCTCCAGGAGAGGCGAAAGCTTTCTGGCCCAGGGTCCTCAGTTGTCTCAACCCACGCCTCTGGGCGACCAGCTGGAGCTGCTGGATGAGCCCTTTTTCAAACTGCTGGGCCGACATTCGGACATGATCAAAATCGCCGGCAAGCGGGCATCCCTCGGCGATCTGAATCACAAGCTCAATCAAATCGAGGGGGTGCTGGACGGTGCCTTTGTCATACCCGATAGCGATGATCGACAGACCAGCCGGCCGATTGCCCTGGTGGTAGCCCCAACCCTGGACAAGGAGACGCTGCTCAGGGAACTGGCCCAATCCCTGGATGCCGCATTTCTGCCCCGCCCCCTCTATCTGGTGGATAAGCTTCCAAGAAGCAGCACGGGAAAGCTTCCAAGGGAGCCTCTGTTACGCCTGATCGCTCAGTTAGGGCCGCGGAAAAAATAGCCTCTGCCTGGTCAGTTTTTCCACACGCATTGCCTCAAAACACCTTTAGTCGTTAGAATGCGCGTTTTTGCCTGCCCCAGCAACGGCACAAGGATGCGCTGGTCTCATGACCGGTGACGATTAATCAGCCCGCCTGGTGAGAGATGCCAATTACACCGTTAAGGATTACCGACTATACCCTGACCAATGCCTTGGGCAGAGGCGTGCAAGCCTCACTCCAGGCCCTCCAGTCGAGCCGCTCCGGACTGCGCCCCTGCGATTTCGAGGATGCCGTACTGCAGACCTGGATCGGCCGGGTCGAGGGGATCGAGCAGAGCCCCCTGCCTGAGTCCATGGCAAGGTTCGAGTGTCGGAATAACCGGCTTGCCCGGCTCACCCTGGAGCTGGATGGATTTTCCGCTCGGGTAGCTGATGCCGTCAAACGCTACGGTGCAAACCGCATCGGCGTCTTCATCGGTACCAGTACTTCCGGCATCCGCGCCACTGAACAGGCCTACCGCCAGCGTGACAGGGAGACGGAGCGTCTGCCGGATGACTACCTTCCATCACACACCCATAACATCTTCTCGCCAACCCGGTTCGTCCGGCAATACCTCGGGCTCTCTGGTCCTGCCCTGGCCATATCGACCGCCTGCTCATCCAGCGCGAAGGTCTTTGCCGCCGCTCATCGATATATCGAGTCGGGTCTGTGCGAGGCGGCACTGGTCGGCGGCGTCGACAGCCTCTGTCTGACCACCCTTTACGGCTTCAATGCGCTGGACCTGGTGTCGGCCTCCCCCTGCCGCCCCTGGGATGCCCAGCGGGACGGGATCAACATTGGTGAGGCAGCGGGATTTGCCCTGTTGGAAAGCACCCGTGCCAATGATCAAGGGGATCTGTTGCTGGGCTATGGCGAGAGCAGTGACGCCTACCACATGTCGACCCCCCACCCGGAGGGAAAGGGGGCCGCTTTGGCCATGCGACAGGCCATCGCGCGAGCAGGTCTGAATAGCAGCGATATCGACTATGTGAACCTGCATGGCACCGCCACCCGCTCCAACGACGCCGCGGAGGACAGGGCCATTGTCACGATCCTGGGGGACCAGGTCCCCTGCAGCTCGACCAAGGGCTGGACCGGCCATACCCTGGGGGCAGCGGGCATTACCGAGGCCGTCTTCGGATTGCTCAGTCTGCGGCACGGTTTCATCCCGGGGTCCCTGCAGACTCAAGAACTGGATCCCGCGCTGCACACCCATATCCAACGGGAAAACAGCTCGGCCAACCCAACCCACGTACTGAGCAACTCATTTGGCTTTGGTGGCAACAACTGCAGCCTGCTGTTCGGGAGATCCCCATGAACCCGGTCTTTATCCAGGCGGTAGGCATGGTGGCGCCCGGACTGTTTGGCTGGGAGGGTGCACGGGGGGTGTTGAGCGGTGACCGGCGTTACCAGCCTGAGGCGCTTCCCCTGCTCAAGCCCGATATGCTGAAACCCAACGAGCGCCGGCGCACCAGCAACACCATCAAACTGGCGCTGCAGGCGATCCAGGATGCCCTGGGCGCGCGCTCCCTGGCCAATGATCTGGCGACGGTCTTCGCCTCGTCCGAGGGAGACATGGAGATCGTCGATAAGATCTGCCGGGCCCTGGATAGTGACGATAGACCCGTCTCGCCCACCCATTTTCACAATTCGGTGCACAATGCCCCGGCCGGCTACGCCTCCATCGCCGCCGGATCGCAGAATGCCTCCACCAGCATTGCCGCGCTTGGTGGCAGCTTCGCCAGTGGTCTGCTGGAGGCAGCGGTGCAGGCCTGCACCGAACAACAACCGGTTTTGCTGGTTGCCTACGACTATCCGGTCCCTTTTCCCCTGAGTGAACCCATCCCCATCACCCAGCCCTTCGCCGCCAGCCTGCTGATCTCGGCAGCACCAAATGCCGCGGGCAACCTGGCGAGACTGGACCCGCGGCTGGAAGGCGATGGCGAAGAGAGTCACCTGGCGGACAGCCAGCTCGAGCAGCTCAGGCTGAACAATCCAGCCGCCAGGTCCCTGCCCCTGTTGCAGGCCCTCGCCTCAGGTGGACAGAGGCAACTCATTCTCCCCTATCTTCCAGGGCTGAATCTGACTGTCGGGTTCACCCCATGTTAGATCACAGCGAGCTCTGTCGGCTGATACCCCATACCGGCCGGATGTGCCTGCTGGACCAACTCCTCTCCTGGGACCATGAGTCCCTGGTCTGCCTCAGCCATTCACATCGACGTGGGGACAACCCCTTGCGGGACAATGGGCAGCTTGCCGGCATCCATGCGGTCGAATATGGCGCCCAGGCGATGGCGGTCCATGGCGGACTGATGTCACAAGAGAGAGGTGAGCCGATCCGGCCCGGCTTCCTGGTCAGTCTGCGCAATGTGGAGTTGTGGGTTGAACGCCTGGACCTGATCGAGTCGCCACTCACCGTCTCGGCCCGGCAATTGCTGGCGGATAGTGGTAATCTACTCTACCGTTTTGCAGTCCATGCGGATGGTTCATCCATCGCCAAGGGACAGCTGGCGGTCATGGTACAACGGGAGAGATCGTATTGAA
>JBDLIF010000274.1:0-4274 GCA_039714955.1 Pseudomonadota bacterium
GATCAGGATGGTGTTGAAGCGGGCCACCGCATCGAACAGCTCAGCAATATAGTCGTGGGGTTCGATCTGGATGGTGTAGGGGTTCCAGGTCAGTCCCAGGGATTCCACGAAGGCGCGGGCGAAGCCGGGCCAGTCCAACTCCGGATAGGCGCAGAGGTGGGCATTGTAGTTGCCCACCGCCCCGTTGATCTTGCCCAGCATCTGCAGCCCGGCGATCTGTTCCCGCTGACGATGCAGGCGATGGACTACGTTTGCCATCTCCTTCCCTATGGTGGAGGGAGAGGCGGGCTGGCCATGGGTGCGGCAGAGCATGGGCTGATCGGCCAACTCATGGGCCAGTTTGCGAATCGCATCGATCACCTCATCCAACTGCGGCAACAGTACCTGGCCCCTGGCTTCACGCAACATCAGTGCATGGGAGAGGTTGTTGATGTCCTCCGAGGTACAGGCGAAATGGATGAACTCGCTGATCGCCTCCAGTTCGTTATTTCCAGCGATCTTCTCCTTCAGGTAGTACTCCACCGCCTTTACGTCATGGTTGGTGGTGCGTTCGATATTCTTGACGCGCTGGGCATCCTCTTCGTTGAAGTTGCTAACTATGCCTTCGAGGATATGTTTGGCGTGTTCGCTCAAAGCGGGGACTTCAGCAATATCCTGGTGGGCTGCCAGGGCCTGCAGCCAGCGCACCTCTACCAGGACACGATGGCGGATCAGGCCATATTCGCTGAAGATGGGGCGCAGATCTGCGCTTTTGCTCCCATAACGGCCGTCGATGGGGGATACTGCGGTAAGGGTAGAGAGTTGCATGATAGCTGTCTGCCTGGATTAAGCTTAAACATCGGATTATACCCACTTGAGTTCCGGCGGGCTAAACTCCACTGGCTAGATAATTGTCTTCAGTTTTACTGATACAGGCCGAATTAAAATAATACTACTGCCGTTTATGCCGCTATCCCAGCCCTGCGTTAATAGCTGTCGAGGGTTTCAATGACGCAAATCACATCCGCCAAACCCAACTGCCGAAGCCTATGGGTTATGACCCTGGTGGCAGGTTTGTTCTGGTCAATGCTCTTGAGTGGTCTGTTGTATCGGTCGCTCGAAAAAGCGAGCGAGGGGGTGGAGGCACTGAGTCTCTCCTATGGCGCCATCTGGTTGCTGGGATTATTTTCAATCGGTATAGGCAACCGACTTTCCCGCCGGCAGAAGAATAAACAGTGGCGGACTGAAATGGGCCTGATCGAAAAAAGTCTGCTGTTGGAACAGGAGCGGCAGCTTTTCCTCACCGGACCGACCGTGGTGTTCAAGTGGCGTCCGGAAGAGGGTTGGCCAGTGGCGTATGTCTCGCCCAATGTGGTCGAGCATCTGGGTTACTCCAAGGAAGAGTTTGAATCCGGCAGGGTGGTGTTTGCCGATCTGGTGCATCCCGTGGATCTCAGCCGCATGGAGGAGCGGCTGATGACCCTTTCGCACTCCCATGCCAGCTCCTTTGAGCAGGAGTATCGGCTGCGCCACAAGGATGGCGACTATCGGTGGTTCTATGACCTGACCAATATCATCCGGGATGATGCGGATCTGATCACCTTTTACCATGGCTATATTCAGGATATCACCGAGCGCAAGCAGACCCTCGAGAGCCTGGCAAAGAGTGAGGTCAAGTACCGTTCCGTGATCAACAATACCCAGGAGGGATTCTGGTACATCGATACGGACAATATGACGGTGGAGGCCAATGATGCACTCTGCTCGCTGTTGGGTTATCGACGGGAAGAGATACTGGGCCGCACACCCCTTGATTTCGTGGATGATGAAAACCGCAAGCTCCTGCAGGAGCAACTGAACAGCTTGTCGGCTACCGATCATCGTGTCTATGACATTGCCTTCAAGCACAAGGATGGATTCAATATCCCTGTCCATGTCAGCGCGACCACCCTGTGGAATCAGAGGCATGAAGCGGTTGGCGCCTTTGCGTTCGTGAGTGATTTGCGGCTTCAGAAAGCGGTGGAGAATACGCTGCGGCGAAGTGAGTCCAGCCTGGCGGAGGCGCAGCGCATCGCCAAGATAGGCAGCTGGGAGCTCGATCTGAGGAAAAATGAGCTCATCTGGTCGGATGAGATCTACCGCATGTTCGAGATAGACAAGGCCCAATTCGGGGCCTCCTACGAGGCATTCTTGGGGGTCATCCATCCGGATGACCGGGAACGGGTCAACCGGACCTATGCGAAGTCGCTGGAGGCGAGAACACCCTACGAAATTACCCACCGTTTACGCATGCCTGACGGCCGGATCAAATATGTTCATGAGATCTGCGAGACCCAGTATGACGATACGGGTAAATCGGTCTACTCATACGGTACGGTACAGGATGTCACGGAGCGGCATCAGGCCGAACTTGAGCTGATCCAGGCCAAGGAGCAGGCCGAGGCGGCGACCCGGGCAAAGAGCGATTTCCTGGCCACCATGAGCCATGAGATTCGCACCCCGATGAACGGTGTCATCGGTATGGCGGAACTGCTCTCCGAGACCGATCTGGATGGTGAACAGCGCGATAGGGTGGAGGTGATCCATAACTCGGGTCAGCTGTTGCTTTCGATCATCAATGATATTTTGGACTTCTCCAAATTGGATGCGGGCCTGGTGGAGTTGGAGTCTGTCCCTCTCGACCTTGAGGATACCTGCTATCAGGCGATGCAGCTGGTGGCACCTCAGGCCAATGACAAGGGGCTGGAACTGATCCTCGACTATTCCCCCGATTGCCCAAGGAGATTTGTAGGTGATCCTACCCGGTTACGCCAAATCATGTTGAATCTATTGAGTAATGCGGTGAAGTTTACCGAGACAGGCTATGTTCATCTTTCGGTGCAGTATGCCCATGCGGGAAACGACAGAGTGAAGCTTGTGCTGCTGGTAGAGGATACGGGTATTGGCATCGAGCCGGGAAAGCGGCTGACACTGTTCGATGCCTTTACTCAGGCGGATCAGGCAACGACCCGTAAATACGGTGGAACCGGCCTGGGGCTTTCCATAAGCCACAAACTGATCAGCCTGATGCAGGGTCAGATCAGTGTCGCATCAGAGCCTGGGATGGGCTCTACATTTCGGCTGGAACTGGAGCTGCCACAAACTGATATTGAGCTGCCGCTAGGGGAGCGGAGACTGGAAGGCGTGAAAATTCTCATTCTGGATCAATCTGTTGAATGTGGCAGGGTGCTTGAGCGGCTATTTAACTACCTGGGGATGCGGACCCGCAGACTCAGTGAGAAGGAGCTTGTCCTGGCCGAATTGATCGAGGCGGCCCAGTCGGGTGATCCCTATCGGGTCACGATTCTGGATCAACCTAAGCATGCCAGTGACGGTATCGTACTGGGGCAGGCCATCCGACATCTACCTGCCCTGAAAGATTTGCATCTGCTCGCACTTACCGGACTGGGACTAAGAGGAGACGCTGCATCCTTCAAACGCGCGGGTTTTGATGCCTACCTAAACAAGCCACTCAGCAGTTCGACCCTGGTGAAGATCATGTGTTCTCTACTGGAAAACAAGGAAGACTATGGTCATATGGGAAAAGAGATTCTTACCCGACATCTGGTCGAAAAGAACGATGAATCGAGAATCCAGGCACAGGAATTCGAAGGTCGGGTCCTCCTGGTAGAGGATGTACCCGCGAATCAGAAGGTGGCTGGTACCATGCTCCGAAAATTGGGTGTGGTGGTAGATTTCGCGGAAAATGGTGTGCATGCACTTCTGCAGTGGAAGAGAGGAAAATACGATCTGATCTTTATGGATTGCCGTATGCCTGAAATGGATGGTTATGAGGCAACCCGGATCATTCGTCAGCAGGAGAAGGGGGCCAGCGTGCCAATTGTAGCACTCACCGCCAATGCCACCTTCACAGACAGACAAAAGTGCATAAACGTGGGGATGAATGACATCGTTACCAAGCCTTTTCGCAAGGCTGATCTTGCAAACAGCCTGAGGCGCTGGCTTGCGACAGATAACCCAGAGTTGCAAAGAGGTGAAGATAATGTTGAAAATGGCTCATCCGCCACACAGAAAACACTGGATCCAGTGGTGCTGGAAAAGCTGAGGGAAGAGATGGATGATGACTTCGGCAAGGTACTGGATGCCATTCGGCAGGGTATAGAAGAGATTATACGGCGGTTGGAGGATGAGTATGCGTCACTACCCTCCAAGGAGGTAGCAAGACTGGCGCATAGTCTGATATCACCCAGTGCCAAGGTTGGGGCTATGTGCTTATATGGAATGGCTAAGCAATT
>JBDLIF010000275.1:0-4262 GCA_039714955.1 Pseudomonadota bacterium
ACAAGGACACGCCTTTTCAGGGTGTCATCCGAGATAAGTCGGATAAAGATCGTCCGTGATGTGAGTACTCCCAGGAAGGACAACATAACACTGTAACCCCACAGGGTCCGATCAGTCAGAAAATAGTCCTGCAGGGTATAATAGATGATGCCCGTTGCGGCACTGCCAATCGAGAATGCCAGAAAAAGCCTGACCAGGAAACCCGAGGTCTGCACCATTGAGCCAGGTTGATAGAGGCCGAGCGAGAGCATGGCCGAAAACATCACCGAGGCAAACAGCGCTGCCGTGCTGGTCAGCCTATCGTCCGAGATGAGGTCTTCAGGCAGATGATAATCAGCGTGGAGAAAAACAGCCCCATGGAAAGAGAGGAAAAATACAATAAGCTCGAGAATCCCAAGCAATACAATGGACTTGGATACGAAGACCCCAAACAGCTTAATCATGAAAGATATTCAATGACAGCCATCACTCCATGTAATTTATCTCGGTCATGCGTCAGATTACCTTGGAAAAACTGCCACTCGACTGCTTCGATTTGAGATAGGCATCAAACTGCATACAGATATTCCTGATCAGCAAGCGCCCCTTCGGCTCGACCCTGATCCTGCCTGCATCCAATACCAACAGATCATCATTCGACATCCCAGTCAGTTGTTCCAGTTCGCTGGCGAAATAATCCTTGAAGATGATATCCCAGCGCTGCTCGATGGCGGAAAAATCGAGGGTGAAGTGGCAGATCAGACGGGTGATGACATCACGCCGGATCTGATCGTCCAGGTTCAGTTCCACCCCTCTGAATACCGCCAGTCGGCCATTGTCGATTCGTGCATAGTACTCATCCAGGCTACGCATGTTCTGCGCATAGGTTGGCCCGACCATCCCAATGGAGGTCGATCCCAGACCTACCAGATCACAATCGGCATGGGTCGAGTAGCCCTGAAAGTTGCGGTAGAGGCTGCCATCCTGCTGGGCGATCACCAGTTCGTCGTCCGGCTTGGCGAAGTGATCCATCCCCACATAGACATAACCGGCGGAGGTCAGTTTCTCGATGGTCATCTGCAGGATATCGAGCTTCTCCTGAGGACGCGGCAGGTCCGGCTCACTGATGCGCCGCTGGGGCTTGAAGCGCTCAGGCAGGTGGGCGTAGTTAAAAATCGAGAGCCTGTCCGGGTCCACCTCGAGCACCTCGTCCAGGGTACGCGAGAAACTGGCCAGGGACTGAAACGGCAGTCCATAGATCAGATCCAGGCTGATTGAGCGAAACCCCTCATCACGTGCCGCCTGCAGGGTGTTCAGGGTCACCTGCTTGGTCTGAAGGCGGTTGACCGCCTTCTGCACGACCTCATCGAAGTCCTGTACTCCCAGACTCATGCGGTTGAAACCCAGTTCCCGCAGCAGCTTGATGGTATCACCCTGGGCCTCCCTGGGATCGATCTCGATCGAGTACTCACCCCTGTCATCATCCAGCAGGGTGAAGTGCCGTCGGGTTTGGGCGACCAGTTCACGCATTTCGTCATGGCTGATAAAGGTGGGCGTGCCACCCCCCCAATGCAGCTGCTTCACCTTCCGCGAGCTGTCGAACAGGGCGCCCTGCATCTCCAGCTCCTTGTAGAGGCGCTGCAGATACTTACCCGCCATGGAACGGTCCTTGGTGGCAACCTTATTACAGGCACAGTAGAAACAGACCGTGTCACAGAAGGGGATATGAAAATAGAGTGACAGCGGACGACCGGATGCATTCGTCTCCTCAGCTACACGCCGGTAGTCCACCTCGCCAAACCCCTCATGAAACTGAACCGCTGTCGGGTAGGAGGTGTATCGCGGTCCACTCTGGTCATATTTTTCGATCAGGGAGAGATCGAAGACAATTGATTGATCCATAAGACTCTCTCGTTTGTCAGGAGACATCGACATCTATCCCCTTGCGATGGGTTTCGTTGATCTGGCGTAGCAACACCGCAAAGGGAATATCCTCGCCATGCCGATCCACCACATTCATGAAGCTCAGATCCTCCCTGCCAAAGTGGTATTCACCGTCCACCATGGACTGATAAAGCGCCTTGATGCCCTGCTCGAGCGGGTCGAGATAAGCCGGGTAAGTGGCCATCTCCTCCATTTGGTAATCGAAGCAGTCCCGCAGGTCATCTACCTCGAAGACGGCCTGCTTGACCCATTCGATATACTCTTCGGCACTGCGGGCACGCTGTAAACTCATTTAAACCGCTCCATCCAGGCAATGTTCATAATTGAATCCAGGACTCTAATTGTATCGAAATCGAAAAATGCGCTTTTCCGACTCCTTATAATATTTATTAATAACAGTTAAAAGTGGTCTCGGAACCTATCCAGCTCTTCGGCGGTAAACAGAAAAACCCCTTCACCACCCCGCTCGAAATCGAGCCAGAGAAACGGAATCTCCGGATATCGCTGCATCAGCGCCTCCGCACTCTTCCCCACTTCAACCAGCAGGATACCCTCCGGTGTCAGATAGCTGTGGGCCTCCCGCAGAATTCGCGCCACGATCGACAGACCGTCTTCTTCCGCCTCCAGAGCCAAAACCGGCTCATAACCATACTCCCTGGGCAGCTGAGACAGCTCTATTTTACTGACGTAAGGCGGATTAGAGACAATCACGTCATAGCGGCTGTGGCCCAGGGAGGAGAACAGATCCGACCTAACCAGCTTGACACGTTTTTCCAACCCATGTTCCAGAATATTTTCCTGGGCAACGGCCAGGGCCTGTTCCGAGACATCCGATAGATCGATCTGGCTATCGGGTAGATAGCTCGCCGCGGCGATTCCGATGCAGCCACTTCCGCAACAGAGGTCGAGCACGCGTTCTACCGCCGTTGGCTCGATCCAGGGCTGGAAGCCATTCTCCACCAGTTCGGCAATGGGTGAACGGGGGATGAGAACATGCTGATTCACATGAAAACGCAGACCAGCAAACCAGGCCTCTCCAGTCAGGTAGGGCAAGGGAATACGTTCATCGATGCGCCTGCGCATCAAGGCGAGTACCTTCACCCTCTCCTCTTCCGTCAGCCGACCAGCAAACCAGGCAGCAGGCAGATCAGGCGGCAGGTGTAGGGTATGCAGTACCAAGGCTACCGCTTCATCCAGGGCATTCTCGGTACCGTGACCAAAGAAGAGCCCGGCCTCGTTAAAACGGCTTGCCCCCCAGCGGATAAAATCAGTAACGGATTGAAGTGAATGCATGGACCCATCAACTAGCCAGTGAGCTGGAGATGATAGCCCATTTCAGGTCTCTACCCAATGTGGGTATATATTTAAGGAGTTGTGATCTCAACCCTCCCTGGTCAATAGATCGGGGGCGGCCGGGTACGGGTTGGCGGGGCCCTCGGCGGCAGGACGCCGCGGTGAAGCCTACAGGAACTATTTACGGCGTATCCCGACAGCCCATACCGGACCACACACAACACCCAGCTGAGCCTTGTCACTAAAAATAAGACGTAATCCCTTGCTCAAGGGCAATTTTATGCCGCCTGTGAACCTTCGTTTGTGATCACATTGAGATCTGCCCGAGTCCGCTCGGATGTTCCCCTTCTGACCAGATCCCCGAGGGATATATTGGCCAGAAAATTGAAGATTTCCTCACTCAACTCGTCCCACAACGTGTGAGTCAGACAGCGTGAGCCACGACTGCAGTCCTGCCGGCCACCGCAACGGGTGAATTCAACCCACTCGTCCACCGCGCAGATGATGTTTGCGATGGAGATATCATTGGCATCTTTGCCCAGATAATAACCACCACCCGGTCCGCGTACGCCGCGCACCAGTTCTTTCGCTCGAAGTGCCGCAAAGAGTTGCTCCAGATAGGAGAGAGAAATCCCCTGATTCTCTGAGATCTCCGCCAATGTCACCGGACCCTTGTCCCCATTCAGCGCAAGATCCAGCATAGCTGTAACCGCATATCGACCTTTAGTTGACAATCTCATATTACCGTCTCCAAAAGCGTGTAATTTAATTACCTAGTAGATTACTTGGTATTGAGAATAGCAGTACCCTAGCAAATTAGTCAACTTTGATCGGGGGAAATTCTCTTGGCATGAGAATCAAGCTGATATTCAGATCATAGAGACGGGGAAAATACCAAAAAAATTCGTATCTATTCAGCGAGTCGTCATTCTGGCCAGGGATTGTCCGGAATCCAGCGCCATGGATGGCAAGCGGTTATCTGTGTGCCTGAAGGTTACCGTCCATGGCACTGGATCCCGGCATCCTTGCCGGGATCGAGTGCATCT
>JBDLIF010000276.1:0-4257 GCA_039714955.1 Pseudomonadota bacterium
TTTGGATCCGCTCCGCTTTTTCTAAATGGTTGATTGAAACTCCATTTTGGCCCATTACGAGGCCGGTTGTTAAGGTGGAGTGGGTCCATACCATTATCCATGGAGGTCAGATGCTACCGTCAAGCCTACAGGGAAGTATTCACGGCGTCCCATGGAGATACATGTCGGCTATCCTATGAACTGTTTAGTAAGTATAACAAGCTCAGTCGTTCAACTGATCTTCGCTTCTCATACCATGGATCATGATAATCAGGTCCGCGGCGCCACGGCTGAGTCCAAGCTTCCGAACCAGTTCGTCCGCGTCGGCCCCTTCCCTCACCATCCTGATGGCGTCATCATAGGGGGGATCTGCCTGCTGCTGAAAACATTCCATATTTTCCTGGCGTTCCTCAAGATCACGACCTTGCCGTTCCAGACGATTGACCCGTCTGTCCACACCCACCGAACTGGAACAGAGCGCACCCACCGTCTGCTTCAAGGTTTCCAACTCACTTGCCAATAGACTGGCCTGATCACGCAAGCGTCGCAGATAAGTCAGGAGAAGGAACAAACCGGCAGCGACGGCAAAGCCGATCACTCCCAGGCCAACCCCCCAAAGATTCTGTTCAGCCCCCATCAGGCATACTCGTCAACATGCGGTTTTCCATCGTCCTCGTCCGGAGGTTGGTTTTTTCGCTCACTTTTGTGCTTTTGATCGGAAGGTTTGGGATGATCCCGCTTCTCCGGCCTGCGTGGCGGATTGACTGGATAGAGGGGGTTGAGTGGAGTCTGCTCGCCTATATCTGGCATCGTCTGGTCAGGATCCGTTGGTTAACCATTGCTCAATAGCCTGGTGCTTCGTATTGTTTTCAGATAAGCCAATAGACATCAAGGCCCCATTCGTTCAGAACATGCTGATCTCGGCCCACTCCTCGTCAGTTAGAAGTTTATTCAGATCCACCAGGATCAACAGACTATTTTCCCTGGTGGTCACACCCTGAATATAACGTGAACTCTCCTCATTCCCCACATTGGGGGCCGCATCGATGTCACCCATCTGAAGTTCCACTACCTCTGCTACTGCATCGACCAGGATGCCCACCACCTGTTTTTCCGACTCGATAACGATGATTCGGCTGGAATCGTCCACCTCGGTGGGGGGCAGACCAAAGCGGCTTCGGGTGTCTATCACCGTCACTACGTTGCCACGCAAATTGATGATACCCAGCACAAAAGATGGCGCACCCGGTACGGGTGCGATCTCTGTCACCCGCAGCACCTCCTGTACCTGCATCACGTTGATGCCGTAGACCTCGTTTTTAAGAATGAAAGTGACAAACTGAATCACCTCACCCCGAACTGCCTCTCCTGCAGCTGTACTCATCGATACACCTCATTTCTCTTCCATCCGGTTCGATCCCTCTCCCAGATGGTATATGACTCAATCATGCCGCCATCATCTCCAACAGCCCATCCACATCCAACAGGGCAGAAAGCTGCGCAATCATGGTGCCCGCCAACCAGGGCCTTGCACCTGAAACATCAGCAGCTGGAAGCCAGTTCCAACCCAGACTGGGATAATCGGCTCATCAGACTCTTCCCTGGTAACCGAACTGGTTTTTGCCGCTGGGGGTGTACGGTGAGCCTGCTTGGGAATGTAGCTGGATGCCCTGCGTTCCTGCTTTCCTGCTTTCCTGCTTTCCTGCTTTCGCATATCGGCGGCTGGGGTGACGCCTTTAATTTCTGGCGGTGCTTCCTCATCCGTTATGTCTTCGATCTCGCTCAACGGGGTACGCAGTCCCCATTGAATCAACAGACCACCCAGGGAGACCGCGGTAGTGGTCTTTCCCACCCCCCCTTCTGGTTGGCTACTGTCCAAACCCTCATTGGGTCTTACCTGGCAGGTTGATCGTCCTGTCGGGTAAGTCATTCAGACCCTGTACAACCAGGGTAACACGACGGTTTTTCTGGCGTCCCTCCTGGCTCCCATTGTCAGCCGCCGGCCGGTACTCTCCATAGCCGATTGCCGACAGGCGATTTGGATCTATGCCCATGCGTGTCATCAGATGAACTACCCTGGCGGCACGGGCCGCGGAGAGCTCCCAGTTGGAGGGAAATTCTTCAGTGCGGATGGGACGATTATCTGTATTCCCCTCCACCTGAATCTGGTTAGGCACGCTTGCAAGGATACGGCTGATATCCCGCAGGGCCTGCACCGCGGTGCGGGAGAGCCGGGTGCTGCCGCTCGGGAAGAGCATCTTATCCTTCATATCCACCATCACGCGATTGTCGCTGAACCTGACCTCAACCAGATCCTGCTCCACATAGGGCATCAACATGTCCTCGATCGCGGCCGCCAGAAAGCTAAGTCGCTGTTGTTCCGTATTGGAACTGGAGGAGAGCTCAGCAACCGATTGATCAAGTCCTGCCTGATCGTAGAGACTGGAACCCTGATCCAACGATTCGATCGGGGCGTTCTCAGAAGCGATTCCCGCGATCTCCCCTTTTTCCCGGCTGAGTTCACCGATCTGTATGGGATCGAGGCTCCGTTTGGGCTCCTGAAATGCATCCGTCAGGGTCTGTGACAGAACTCGATACTTGCCTTCATTGACCGATGAGATGGAGTACATTACGACGAAAAAGGCAAACAGTAAGGTAATGAAATCGGCGTAGGAGACAACCCAGCGTTCATGGTTTTCATGTTCTTCGGTCTGTTTGCGTCTGCGTGCCATTACTGCATCCTCACTGCAGAAAACCCTTTAGCTTCGACTCGATGTTGCGCGGATTGTCACCCTCCGCAATCCCAACCACACCTTCAATCACCAACTCTCGAAACTTGCTGATGTTCTGTGTCTGGGTCTTGAGTTTGGCGGCAAAGGGCAGAAAAAACAGGTTTGCCAGCCCGACCCCATAGATGGTGGCAACGAATGCGGTTGCGATACCACTCCCCAGCTTGCTGGGGTCCGCCAGATTTTGCATGACATGAATCAGCCCCATCACAGCGCCAATGATACCGATGGTAGGTGAGTAACCCCCCATGCCTTCGAATACCTTGGAGGCATGTATATCGTGCTGTTCACTGGCATCCATCTCCATCTCCATGGCATCGCGCAGGGCCTCCGGTTCACTGCCATCGACCAACATCTGCATGCCCTTACGGATAAATGGATCGGACTCCTCTTCCGCGATATTCTCCAATCCCAACAGGCCCTCTTTACGGGCAATGTTGCTCCAGATTACGAGTTTTTCGATAGTCTCTTGCATATCCATACGGCCCGGCAAAAACACCCTGCCGGAGAGCCGCAGGGCATGGATGAAAACCGGCACCGGGGTCTGCAGCAAACTGGCTCCCAAGGTGCCGCCAATCACAATAACCATCGCGGGCGCGTTGATCAGGGAGTCGATATGCCCGCCCTCAAGCCAATTGCCCCCGACAACCGCCATGAAGGCGATGAGAATGCCGAGAAAACTGAGAAAATCGACTCTCATAGCTGTCTAATGAGTTGCGCGGCTATCTCGTCAACCGCTAAGACCTGATTGGACAGGCCAGCCTTTTCCACTGCCTGGGGCATACCATAGACCACACAACTCTTTTTATCCTGACTCCATATTTGCGCATCCGCGGATTTCAGCAGACGACTACCCTCAAGGCCATCCGACCCCATTCCGGTTAATACCAAACCTAGCACCTGGTTGCCAAGGGTCCGCGCCGAGGAAAGAAACAACTGATCCACACTGGGATGATAAACGTCACCAGGTAACGCCCGCCTGATCCTGACCAGCGGCCCGGATGCTCCATTTTCAACGTGCAACTGCTTTCCACCTGGGGCGATCAATGCCAAACCAGGCCGCAAAGGGTCCAGATCCATGGCCTCCCTGACCTCAATCTGGCTGATGGAATTTAACCGCTCCGCGTAGGCAGCGGTAAATCCGGCCGGCATATGGACAGCCACCACGATCGGCAGTGGAAAATGCCGGGGGAGACGGCTAAGAATGGCTTGCACGGCGACAGGACCTCCAGTTGAGGTCCCAATCGCCAACAGCTTGAATCTGTCCGCCGGAACAGTTGAGATCCTTCTGCTTGCGTGCTGAATATTGGCACGAAAATCACTGGTCACTATCCTCAGCTGACTGCGTCCAACCGCTCGCACGCAAGACAGAAGATGGTCTATAGATGCACCACTCGTCACTGCGTCAGTGAGCATATCCCGCTCCTTTGGTAAGAAATCGATAGCTCCCGCTTCCAGTGCCTCCAATGTTTCACGGGCCCCCTCCTGA
>JBDLIF010000277.1:0-4251 GCA_039714955.1 Pseudomonadota bacterium
CGCCGGCAAAACCCTGCTGCCGCCAGGCCTCATACAGGATCACCGCCACCGCGTTGGAGAGGTTGAGACAGTGGCTGTCGGGCCGCATCGGAATTCGCAACACGGTTTCGGGCGCCAGGCTGTGCAGGATCGATAAGGGCAAGCCCCGGGACTCCGGCCCAAACAGCAGGGCATCGTCGGTTTATAAATTCCGCCTCGGCATGCAAGTGCTCACCAGGCGTGCTGCGGACATAGAGATGACGGGCTGAATGGTCCGCGCAAACGCTTCCAGCGTGTCATGCTCCTGAACCTCGGCCCACTCATGGTAGTCGAGACCGACGCGGTGCAGTCTTTTGTCATCCAGCACTGCCTCACACACCTCCACCGCATGATCCATCTTGGTACTGCTGAAACTCTCCGGTGAATATTGAAACACCCACTCAGTCTCAGGGTACTTCTCCGCCTCCCGCCTCAACAGCTCGGCTCCATGACGGGCAATGGCGGTGATGCCCTCCCTGCCATTCCCGAACACCTGCTCACGTTGCACGGTGGGGGTGGAGTTATAGACATGGACAATGGCCCGGCGAACCCCTTTAAGGGATTCAAAGGTCCTCGCAATGAGCTCATCCCGGGCCTGCACCAGTGCCTGTACCGTTACATCCCGTGGAATCCGATCCTCATCGATCAACCAGCGGACAAAGTCGTAGTCCGGCTGACTGGCTGATGGAAAGCCGATCTCGATCTCCTTTAAGCCGAGCTTGACCAGCAGATTCCAGTGACGCTTTTTCTGCCCGACATTCATCGGTTCCAGCAGCGCCTGATTACCATCACGCAGGTCGACGCTGGCCCATTTCGGGGCTCTCTCAATAGCACGCCCCGGCCACTGGCGACTGGCTAACGGGACCGCAGGCGTGGGGCGGTATTTGTTGTGGTCAAACGGTTTCACAATCTGCTCCTTGTTTAACCTAAAGATCCGCCGGCAACGGGGTTCAGCCAATCCTCTGATAGAAGATTCAGCTTTGGTAGCCCTTATGGGGCCGACCTGTATATGGCATCTGCCGGGTAAGACAGAAGCCTGAATCCATCCGGGGTAACGGATGAACATAGATTAGGTTAAACAAGGCGGCATTTGGTTGCGAAATTAGCGCCGATCCAAAGATAAATATATATTTTATTGCGTATTCTTATAATATATAAGTATGTTATTGCTAATTACATAATTTTGGCACAACTTATTAAGCTTGATCGTTATGATCGCAAGATCCTGGAGATACTGCAGGAAGATGGCCGCATCAGTAATCAGGATCTGGCCGAGCGGATCGGTCTCTCCCAGTCACCCTGCCTGCGCCGGGTACGCGTCCTTGAAGAGAGCGGACTGATCACAGGCTACCGGGCACTGGTGGATGCAAAAAAGCTGGGATTGAGCCTGCTTGCCCTGATCCACATCTCGATGGACCGCCATACACCGGATCGTTTCGCCAACTTCGACGCAACGGTCAAGGCCCTGCCCGAAGTGCTGGAGTGCCTGCTGATCACTGGCCATGACGCCGATTACCAGCTCAAAGTGATCGTACGGGATATGGAAGCCTATCAGTCACTGCTGCTGAACAAGATCACCCGCATAGAGGGTGTCACCGGCGTTCACTCCAGTTTTGTCATGCGTCAAGTGGTGGTCAGGTCGTCAATTCCCCTACCCTAGAAGCCTGTTGGATTTAACCGTCATTGCGGCAGGGGACATGCGCAGGAGAGCTTGGCCAGACCCAGCTCTGTCCCCTATTATTCATTTGCCAACATCCTGCATGCAATGCGCCCGTTGATGGTTGAGTCTCAGAAGAGAGAGTCGATGTGGCTGCTCTGAATACCGCTTTTTCTCAGCTTGAATTTTGCCGACTTTTAATCTTGACTAAAACAGTCGGTAATTCTATTGGACCAATATAGTTCGTATGAGGAGAAAGCCATGAACATTCGCACAACCACAGATCCCATCACCCTGAATGATGTCCCCAATCCGGAAATGCATCCCTGTGTCTATGAGGGTGATGGAGAGAACGGGGTGGAGATCTATTTTGAAAGTGAGGCCACTAAACAGGCCTATCTCGATATGGAATTAGAGGACCACAAAGTACTGGTTGGCAACGACACGGATGACTATGTGGCTGAAGGTTGAGCCGGGGGGTCTTGTCATGATCTTGAGAAGACTCTATTTACTGTTTCCTGGCCACCAGTTTGCTGACCGGGCAGTGGTCGATCTGCTGGTTCTGGGGGTCGACCAGCGGCATATCCATACAGTTGCAAAACAGGGTGTGGATATCACAGGCCTGCCAAAGGCGACGATCAGACAGCAAAACGATCTTTTAGCCCGTCTTGATCACTGGTTCTGGGATATCAATCTGCTGCTGTTCTTTTTCGCACTGGCCCTGTTCCTTGTTTCCATCTGGTCAGCCAGCTGGACATGGGCAGTAGGCTGTCTGCTGGTGATGGGGCTGACATTTTTCCTGGGCAATCACTTCGCGAAGCATGTTCCTCACGCACACATGAGCGAGTGTCAGACCGCCCTGCGCCATGGTGAGATCCTGCTGTTGGTGGATGTGCCCCGCTGGCGGATGGCTGCGGTTGAAAAGGCCATCCGCAGACAACACCCAGAGGTGGAACTTGGAGGCGTGAGCTGGGCATTGGATGCCTTGGGCATGTAGGCTCAGCTATTTATTCCACTGTGCCTGAGCAGGGGGTCGGTCTCCGGTTCACGGCCGCGGAATGCGATGAACAACTCCATGGCGTCTTTCGAGTCGCCCTGTTCAAGGATGTTCTGCAGGAAGGCCTGTCCTGCCTCCGGATTGAAGATGCCTCTCTCTTCGAACAGAGAGAAGGCGCCCGCTGAGAGTACCTCCGCCCATTTGTAGCTGTAGTAGACCGCCGCATAGCCACCGGCAAAGATGTGGGAGAAGCCGTGGGCAAAGCGGTTCCACTGCGGTGATTCAGAGGAATCAAAGGGGCCACTCATTCGAGAGGCACTGCAACCATACCAGTCTGAGCTTAAAGGCTGCGTGGTAGAGTCTACCTATAACTGGTACTGGCTAGTAGATGGCTTGATGGAATCAGGCTACCCGATCCATCTGGCGAACACCGCCGCTATCCGTCAATATGACGGAGTCAAAAACACCAACGACAGGACTGATGCCCGGTATTTGGCCCAGTTATTACGCCTGGGTATTCTGCCGGAGGGATACATCTATCCCAAGGAGATCCGAGGATTAAGAGACCTGCTGCGCCGCCGCTTGCTGCTGGTGCGCCAGCGTACCGTCCAGCTTCTCAGTTTACAGAGCCTGATCGCCAGGCACACAGGGAAAAGGTTCAGCAGCAACCAGATCAAGCAGCTGGACACGGATGCGATTGCCGCCTTACTACCGGATCAGAGTGCCGCGTTTTCCGGACAAGTCAACCTGGCTCTAATGCAAACATTGGATCAGGCCGTCGATATGTTAGAAACCAAAGTGCTCAAGCAGGCCGTACGGCACCCGGAGCATCAATTCCTCATCAGTGTGCCGGGTATCGGAAAGATCCTGGGTATGACGATTCAGCTGGAGACCGGTGAAATCCAGCGTTTTCCCGATGCGGGTCACTATGCCTCCTATGCGCGTTGTGTGAAGTCGGAAAAGGTGAGCAACGGCAAGCGGAAAGGACAAGGTAATCGCAAGAATGGCAACCGCTATCTGGCTTGGGCCTTTGTCGAAGCGGCCCATTTTGCCACCATCTGGGAACCCAGCATTAAACGCTACTATCAACGCAAGTTGGCAAAAAGCCATCTGATGGTGGCCAAGAAGGCGGTTGCGAACAAATTGGCACGCGCCTGCTATCACATGCTGAAAGAGCATAAGCCCTTCGATGTGCGGCGGTCATTTGGTTAAGTTGTCGCCGTGTCGGCAGAGCCATAAGAGGCCTGGCCAAGAGCCTTTGAGTCTGATTTCCGCCGGCACGGCGCCTTGAACGGAGGATTACTGAAGCGCCTTGCGTGTGAGCCCACATGAGATTGGCGTCATCAGACAGCCCTGGTTCTGTCCTCTTACCTTGGACACACGCAGGCACCGATCGTTTTCTGGGGCAGCATCGCTGCCAGGGGCCGATCCCATCGTCATACGCTGAGATCGAATGCCTTGATCCTGATGGGTGACTGTTGCGCTTCATCCATGAAGCAGCACAGTGATTGAAAACAAGGGTGCGCTATCAAGTAACCGTCGTTATTAAAACGACGTAGTGACGTCAGGGAATAGTATT
>JBDLIF010000278.1:0-4228 GCA_039714955.1 Pseudomonadota bacterium
GGGGTGTGGTTGTAGGACCGTCTGCGGCAAGGAGGCCGCAGTCGAGCTACAGGGATGTATTCACTGCGTGTCCTGCAACCGCGCCCCAGATACGCCCGGCACTTATGGACAATCTCAGCCGTCAGAGTCGCTGAGTTTCAGGGGTAATCAGGAAAAAAATAGCCATGGCCTTAGCTCGCCAGGTCTATAAAGAGGGCTTGGGCGGTACCGACAAGAGCTGAAACAGCTCCAGGATATGCCGGGTATTGGCGGCCAAGTCCCCCCGGCCGATGCGGGAGACCGAGCGAGCCTGCAGAAGAGTACCCTCTCCGGTGGGCTCCAGCCACACCTCGATATCGTCCTTAAATCCCAGTAACGGTGTCACCACCAGGGCGCGCACAACGCCATCCTGCTGTCTGACATCCTGCCAATGCAGTCGATCCATAGCGCTTGCGATCTCGGAAAGGGCCTGTTTTTCGTCCATCCCGAGCCATATTGGACGCAGTTCAGGTCGTTCGTGATCAACCCGGGTCTCTGCAACATGGGTGGTGAAATAGAGTCTCAGGCGCTGTAACGGACCGGGCGGATCCAGGAGTGGCGGCCGATTTGCAATCAATGCCCCAATAACAAGCAGCAGTGGAATCAGCGGCACGAGCAACAACCACTTCATATTGCCGTTCCATTCGACAGGCTTTTTCTGCTGATCCACCAGCTAATCAACATGGCGGCAAGCGCTCCAGCGAAGGCCAGAAACGCATCTTTCTGGGCATCCCACTCATCCCCCTGGGTTCCCAGATAGGCAGTGCCCAGTTCAGGGCTGACAATCGTCGCGGTAATGCCTTCCAGCAGTTCATAAAACGCGCTGAAGGAGAGGATCCCGCAGACAGCCAACAGATAGGACCAGGAGCTCTTTACCCCGGATCTGCGCAGGAGGATTTCACGAAAAGGATAGGCGATCAGCAGGCCAAACGAGAAGTGTACCAGCCGGTCATAATGGTTACGTTCGAAACCCAGCCACTCCTGGAACCAAAAACCCACCGGGGTTTCGGCATAGGTATAGTGCGCCCCGATCAGATGCAGACTGAGAAAAAGGGTAAACAACGCATAGGAGAGATTGGAGAAGGCAAAATAGCGATAGGTAAAAACCAGCAGGGCGGCGTAGACAAATACCAGCAGATTTTCCAGCAGCCAGTCTCTCGGGTAGAGCGGATCGATCGCGGTTATGCTCCACAATACCACCAGCCATAACACGAGCCCCTGCAGATGGTAGTTAACACGAAATGGCTTTGACATCCAAACCCAGCCTGTTCAGTTGATCAATCAATTATCTTCCCAAAGCCTTTGTTGCCACTTCTTCAGCAGCTGGCGCATGGCCTCAGCCAGCAAGGATCACCCTCACTTCAATTGGGCAATGGAAGACATTGTTACAGCTCGTGGTAAATCTTGCTACCGCGGGTTTACAGACAGGTATGATCTGCATACTCTGGTCTGTCAATACCGTCCAATCGGGGTAATGATGAAAATACAGGGTGCCGAAGGAAAAGAGAGCGACCGGCTCAAGGCGACTATCGAAGGTCTGAACCCGGAGGCTCTGCAGGCCACCCTGGTTTCCAGCATCGGCAATCATTGCCAGGTCTGGCGCACCAGTAAACGCAATGAGCCCGCGGTTAAGGGCCCGGCCTACACCGAGTTCGTGATCAAGTATCCGATCATTCACTATGCGGAGGCAGAGATCCGCTTACTGGCGATACAGTATCGACTGTTGAAGGAGAAACTGGACGACATCGTGCCCGACGCCCTGTTCATGATCACCCGCATCAACGGTGAACGAAATGTCTGCGTGCTGGCCCGTGCCGTGAACATCTGGTTCAACATTGCCAATCCCCAAAATGAGGAGGAGGCGATAGCCCTGCTGCGGAAATATCCCAAGGCACGTAATCAGCTACAACGTTTCATCGCGGTGACTGAGGTGTTTCGCCAATCAGACAACCCAAGACTGATCGATCTCTACGGCCTGGACAACCTCGTCCTCGACAACAACCGGGAGATCCGCTACATCGACAGCTTCGATGTCT
This sequence comes from Pseudomonadota bacterium, assembly GCA_039714955.1. Lineage (GTDB taxonomy): Bacteria > Pseudomonadota > Gammaproteobacteria > Chromatiales > Chromatiaceae > JASJBU01. Next base: position 2,055 of record JBDLIF010000278.1, read on the forward strand.
TCTTCTTCGAGGATATGGCAAACCTGTTCGCTGAATCCGACCCTGAACTGGAGACGAAGATCAACATCTCGCTACAGCGCCTGGCTTATCTTAAACAGGTCCTTGCCATGGCAAACAAATCCGCATGTGCCCCTTCAAGCAGCGAGGTTGAAGATCCAGCCTACCAGGATAAAGGCAGAAGCAAGCACAGCGGCAAACAGCGCCAATGCCTGCCATCTGATGACCTTACGCAGGATCAGCATCTCCGGTAACGACAGGGCCGCCACACTCATCATCAATGCCAGGGTGGTGCCGACGGCCACACCTTTGCTGAGCATTGCCTCTGCGACCGGAATAATGCCAGTGGCATTGGAGTAGAGGGGGATTCCCAATAACACGGCCAAGGGTACATCGTACCAGTTAACCCCAGTCAGGTGTTCGCTGACCCAAGGCTCAGGCACAAAGCCGTGAAACAGGGCGCCGACACCAATGCCCAAGAGTACCCACTGCCAGATCCGGCCCAGGATCTCCTTGACTTCCGCCAGTGCGTAGCGGTGTCGCCCTCCGATTGATCTATCGGGGTCCGGCAGCGCCATCTCTCCCATTTGAATCTTCCAGACGTAATCCTCCACCCAGCGTTCCGTTCGGAACCACTGCATGGCTAGACCTCCGAACCAGGCAACCAGCAGACCGGCGATCACATAGAATGACGCCAGTTTCCAACCCAGGATACCGACCAGGATGACTACGGCCACCTCATTGATCATCGGCGAGGCAATCAGGAAGGAAAAGGTCACCCCCAGGGGAATACCGGCTTCCACGAAACCGATAAACAGAGGAACCGAAGAGCATGAGCAGAACGGGGTTACCGCACCCAGACCGACCGCCATACCCCGGGCCTGCCAGTCCGGGCGATTGCGTACGAATGCCCGGACACGTTCCGGTGAGAGCAACGCGCGCAGCAGGCCCATGAGATAGATGATCACCACCAGCAGGACAAAGATCTTGCTCACATCCATGACGAAGAAGTGCAGCGCAGCCCCGAATTGGCTAGCAGGGTCCAGGCCCAGCCACTGATAGATCAACAGGCTGGCAAGGGCGTCAAACATTCTCTTCGTTCAATGTTGTTGTTTTCCCGACCGCCGGCAGGCCGAACGAGAGCAGCGCCGCGGCCAGGACAAAGGCGGTGGAGAACCAGAGGCAGCCCTCCAGGCCATAGACCTGATAGATCAAGCCCGACAGCACCGTACCCAGCAGACGCCCCCCCGCATTGGCCATGTAGTAAAACCCCACATTCATGGCGACCCGGTCATGGTCGGAGTAGGCGAGCACCAGATAGGAGTGCACCGCGGAATTGATCGCGAACACCACACCAAACAGGATCAGCCCAATGATCAGCACCGCATCCCGCGGCCAACCCTGCTGCAGCGCCAAGGCGATAGCGGCCGGAAACAGCGCCAACAGAAATGCGGACAACCGGGCAGTGCCGCCACCCGGCCCCTGACCCTGGTGGCTGCGGCGTAACAGTTTCGGTGCACTGGCCTGCACCAGGCCATAACCTATCACCCACAAAGCGATAAAGGTGCCGACCTGGGTGAAGGACCAACCCAGTACCTCGTAGAGAAATACCGGCAAGCCCACCACGAACCAGACATCCCGCGAACCGAACAGAAAAAAACGTGCCGCCGATAGCCAGTTGATCGCCGCCACCCGCGAGAAGACCTGGGTAAACCTGGGCTTGGACTTCATCTTGCCCACACCGGAGGGCAACAGGAACCAGGTAATGATCAGAACCAGCAACAGCATGCCGGACAGTATTCCCAGAGCGCCACGGAAACCGATCCCTTCCAGCAGCGCGGCGCCGACAAAGAAGCCAGCCCCCTTCAGGGCGTTCTTCGAACCGGTCAGCATGGCCACCCAGCGGAACAGCTTGGATTCGCCACCACCGCTCACCATGCTCTTTACCGAGGCCTTGGCCGACATCTTGTTCAGATCCTTGGCGATGCCCGACAGGGCCTGGGCCGCCATCACGTAGGGGACCGAGAGCCAGGCGTCCGGCACCGTGAGCGCGGCCAGCGCCACGATCTGCATCCCCATACCAATGTGCATGGTCAGATTGAGACCGATGCGCGCCCCCAGCCAGCCACCCACCAGGTTGGTGACCACGCCGAAGAACTCATAGAAGAGAAACAGCA
>JBDLIF010000279.1:0-4220 GCA_039714955.1 Pseudomonadota bacterium
GCAGGGTGGTCAGGGCATCCACCAGGGTCGACTTGCCGGAACCGATATCGCCGGTGAGCAGGGAGTTGCGCCCATCGGGCTCGATCCGCCAGACATGGCGGTGAAAGGTGCCCCAGTTGAGCAGTTCGAAGCGTTGCAGGCGGAAACCGCTCAGGGCCTCGTCAGCGGCGAAATCGAGCTGGGCGGTTTCAGGCTTCATAGGTGGAATCGTAATAGCCGTATCCAAACATACCCATCCCGCAACTTCTTAATACGTCAGTGAAATATGTCGTAGGGTGGGCACCGCCCACCATTATAACGTTGAAAAAGACCGCATCAGGTGGGCGGTGCCCACCCTACGAATCGAGAAGTTATCCCATTTCGTCATAACTACCTAATCGAGGGTACTATACCTCCTCATCCTTCCGTCCGTATTGCTGAAATTCCGCCAGCCTGGCATCGAAATCCACCAGCCAGTCTGCATCCACCAGGGCCTTGAGGATACGGCGGATCTCGAACTGGCCCTGCTGCCCCTGCAGCGGACGCAGAAAACCGAACTCGACCACCTTGTTGATGTGGCGGTTGATCTGGTCGATGGTCTTGGCCTCGTTACCCTTCTCCGGCAGGAACACCCGCAGCATCTCCACCATCTGCTCGCGACTGAGGATCACCCGGGTCTCGCCGCCGCTGGCGTCCTGCTCCACCAGGCGCTTGCGCAGCAGCAGACAGAGCAGACTCACCGGATAACTCAAGGCCCTTCGCTGCACCAGCCGGGGTAGAGATTCGCTCGCCTCCGGCTCCGCCTCGGACTGGCGCAGGAAGGCGTAGCCCTCCGCCTCGTCCAGCACCAGATCCAGACCGATCACCGCCACATAGTCCCGCACCATGCCCTGGAGATCCAACAGGCTCTGCCACAGCAGTTCCTGGCGATCCCGGTAGAGCACCCCCTTGAACAGCTGGATCAAAACCGGTCCGGCCCGTAGCGGGGTATCGGTTGAGTCAGTGAAATCGTTCATCGAGTAAACACCACCCTTGGCAATCGCACCCATTTGCGTTGGCCTGTCTCGTCACGGATCTCGATCCGCTCCTGCTGTTCGGTATCAATCATCGCCTTGTCGTCATCCGCCGCCAGGCTCAGGTAACCGATCACCTCGGCCACCCCCTTCTCCACCGGATAGCGTCGCAGCACCCGGGAGAGGCTCACCTGGGCACTGCGCTGCAGCAGTTTCCTGACCTTACCGGCCAGTTCGTCAGGGTCCACGTAACTCTGTCGGAACAGCGCATCCACCGCCACCTCCGCATCGCCCTCGGTGAGATCCAGCTGCGCGATCACCGGGTTCCTTGGCGGAGTGAACAGGCCACGGGACATGACCAGTTCCAGCCGTGGATGCAGTGCATCGACTGAGGCGAATTGGCGCGCTTCCGGTAAGTCATCCTTGACCATCACGGCGCGCTTCTCTATACCTCGGATCAGCTCCATGATGCGACGATTCTCCAGCCAGGCCTGGTCATCGAGATACTTGCGCAGCTGCTCCACCAGCTGATTGTTGGTCTGGTAGACCTTCTCGCCCGCCTCCAGCAGAGAGTAACGGATACGTTGCAGGATCGATTCCCGCTCTCTATCGTCCCAGGTACCGATCAAGGAGACGACAGCCTCCACCAGCCGGTCCAGCTCCTCCTGACGGCGGGGCGACATGAGAAACTCCCAGAAGGCGCGAAAGCTGCGCCCCTGGTCCGAATCCCGGATCTCGTCATGGCCGGAGAGGATCTCGTCGAGCATCGCCCCCTTGGGGCGGTCGCTGGTGGCGATATGTTCGCGGGTGCGCCGGTCCAGCTCACGGAAGTTGTACTCCACCTGACGGAAATCGGCGAGCAGCTTGCGCGCGGTATCCTCCGCCTGGTGGAAACGCTCACGCACCTGGGTGGAGTCGAGGGTATTCAGACGACCGGCCCGGATCTGCGCGATCTCCTCATCGATCTCCCGCTTGCGCTTCTCCAACGACCCAATCCGTACCTCCGGGTCCTGCTCACTGCCGGAGACGATCTCACGCAGCAGCTGGAACACCGTGAGCAGACGGGACTCGGTACCGACGAACTCCCGGGCCTGCAGATCCTGAATCCACTCGATCGCCTTCTCGCTGGCGGGGGTCAGATCGAATTCCGGCTCGTCACTGCCGGCGATATAGTACTTGCGCAGGAAGGGATGCCGCTCGTCGGCCCAATCCTCCAGGTATTGCCTGGCGCTCTTGGGATAGAGCCCCTCATGGTAGCGTGAGCGTAATTGATAGAGATAGTCATCCAGCCGGGCGATGAGATCGGTCTGGGGAATGGAGCGCCGGTTGACGCTGACAAACTGCAGATAGAGAAAGCTGATGATCAGCGGGGCATTATCCGCGCCCAGCAGACGCAGCGTTGGATGGGATTGCTTCAGATTTAAGAGATATTCGTATTCCAATGTCAGCCGTTTTCTGTGATTACCCTGTCATCTGGCCAGGTAAGGGTAAGATGAAAATTGGCGACCAATTCACCGGGGCAAAGAGACATAGGGATATGCCGGATAAGCGGCGCACAGCACAAATGCCTCCATCAGCCAATTTTCCAAACCTTATTTGTCAGTCTCACGGGCCTCGATGTCAACAATCTCAATGATCAATCCATACATGTGAAAACTCACCGCATCCTTCTTTAACCTGGCATTGATCTTTACTTTAAGACCATCATGTCTGAAACGCTCGGGGAGATTGGTCGGGTCGTACCTTCTGCCATCATCTGCATGAATGGCAAAAAAACCACCCTCGATTTTAACGTAAGCCACTGTCCCGGTAATGGTAAAGGTCTCTGTATCCGGCATTGGTGGTACCTTGGATGAAATCAGCCCATTTGAGTCAACGGCATTCTGCGCCGCGGATCGAGGGTCCTGGGTAGCAGCGGAAATACCCTCTTTGCAACCACCCAAAAGTATAAGGGTTATGCAAAGCAGGCATGTATAGGTCACTATTTTCATATCGATCTCCATTCGTTAAAGGTTGCAGCTTGGCCTCGATAGTTTCCCGATGGATCGATCAGGTTCCAGACAACGGCATTCTCGATAACGAACCTATTACCCTTTTTTGAAATCCGTATTCCTGAATAGTTCTCGATAAATCCTTTCCTTGTAACCTCATCAAGTTGTCGTGTACGTTCTTCTTGATTCGGGGTATCCGCTGAACACCGGGAGGGAAGAGTGGTAAATTCTTCCCACGACATCTCAAAAAGCAGCAATGCTGTTTGATTCGCATAATTGAAGATCGGGTCAGCGGAAGTATCGTGGGAAACTACGGCAAATGGTGCAAAATAGATCGCTTTTGCCGCCGCCAAGGGTTCCATTTCACTGGAGACAAGATCCCTTCCGGTGAGCGTCTTGAAACTATAGAGTAAGAGATTAATGTGCTCTGGATAAAACCCATTCGTGTCATTAGGTTCAAGAGCATGCCGCATTAACCAAACTCCATCTTTCGTGGCCGACCTCTTGGACGATATTCCAGACTACGCCCTATCTTCCTGCTCAATCGTTGAACAAACCTTTTCGTCCCACAAGGCAGCCCTTTATCGATATTCCTCCTCAACAACGCCAACTGCTCTGGGTCATCCGCTTCTCGCAACCAGCTCGACCAATCATCGACTTCATTAAACCGCCGCTGCCAGACGCCCTTTCTTGCTAATACCGGATCCTCAATCAACCCGCAGTGAGCCGCTGCGCTCGACCATCTGTATTGCTCCGCTCGACGCACCCATCCCGCACGGACAGGGTTGCGCTCGACATACCGTACCGCGGCCCATGTATATGTCTCATCTAACGGCGCGGAAAAATAGCGTCCCTGCCATACATGCCCCTTCAATCCCTGTTCCCTATTGACCCTCTGCGCATACCGCATATGCAATGGCTTCAGCACCCGGTGGAGGCCATCTTCCCGCTTCGGCATGGCCACTAGATGAATATGGTTGGTCATCAAACAATAGGCTAATACCTGCACTTCATTCTGCTCGATGTATGTCCTTAACCACGCCAAATAGATATTCCGATCCTCGTCCGTATGAAAGACATCCTCCTGGCGGTTACCCCTTTGGGTGATATGGTGCGGGACTCCAGCAAATATGGCTCTGGCTACTCGTGGCATGTCCTGAGTTTAACACATAAAAGGGAAACGTCCCCATTTTGGAACTTGGGCTTTATGCCAAGATTCCGTGGCGAATCATTTAAT
>JBDLIF010000280.1:0-4206 GCA_039714955.1 Pseudomonadota bacterium
GCAATTGAAGTGAATGGAAAGGTAGTGAGTATTCCTTCGTATGAGGTAAGTGCGGAAGATGTGGTATCCATTCGCGAGAAGGCTAAAAAACAGGTACGCATTCAGGGCGCACTCGCATTGGCGGAACAGTATGGATTTGTCGACTGGGTTGAGGTTGATCTAAAGGCGATGAAGGGTAATTTCAAGCGTGTGCCGGATCGCGCAGATCTCCCCGCTGAAATTAACGAGCAGTTGGTTGTTGAGTTGTACTCCAAGTAAGCCTGGTCGAGAGGAATATTCATGACAGAAAGTGTTACAGAGTTTTTGAAACCTCGTATAGTCAATATACAGCCAGTTTCAGAAACACGGGCGAAAGTGACATTGGAACCCCTGGAAAGAGGCTTCGGCCATACTCTGGGTAATGCACTGCGTCGTATCTTGCTTTCGTCCATGCCGGGAAGCGCCATCACCGACGTTGAGATTTCGGATGTCTTACATGAATACACAACCATTGAGGGCGTGCAGGAAGATGTCCTGGAGATCCTGTTAAACCTTAAGCAGGTTGCCATCACTCTACACGCCAGGGATGAAGCAACTCTGCGACTACAGAAAAAAGGACCAGGTCCTGTAGTGGCCAGTGATATAACCCTGGATCACGATGTCGAGATAGCCAATCCAGATCATTTGATCGCGACGCTTACCAAGTCTGGCGAAATCAATATGACGCTGAATGCGCGTCGTGGGCGTGGCTATCAACCTGCGGCAACCAGAGAGAGTTCCGCGGGTGATGACAGGCCGATCGGCATGCTGCAGGTAGATGCCTCGTTCAGCCCCGTGCGTAGTGTGGCTTACTCGGTAGAATCGGCCCGCGTTGAACAGCGAACCAACCTAGACCGTTTGGTGATAGAGTTGGAAACCAATGGGACCATCGATCCCGAGGAGGCGATCAGGCGTTCCGCCAATATACTGCGTGATCAATTGTCAGTCTTTGTTGACCTGGAAGCTGAAGCGGCTGTGTCTGTGGCGGAGCCAGAAGAACCATCGGTTGATCCGATTCTGCTGCGTCCGGTTGATGACCTTGAGTTGACAGTACGCTCCGCAAACTGTCTCAAGGCAGAGAACATCTTCTTGATTGGTGATCTGATCCAAAGAACCGAGGTGGAGTTGCTGAAAACCCCGAACCTGGGTAAAAAATCTCTTACGGAGATCAAGGATGTTCTGGCTCGGCGTGGCTTATCACTCGGCATGCGTCTGGAGCACTGGCCGCCAGAGAATATTGAAGAGCAGCTTGCGCACTAAGCGCTCGATACATTTTTTAACTATTTATACTGGGGAAGTCGACCCATGCGCCATCGTAAATCAGGACGCCAACTGAACCGAAACAGTAGTCACCGCAAGGCAATGTTTCAGAATATGACGGTATCCCTGATCAATCATGAATTGATCAAGACCACGCTTCCAAAAGCTAAGGAGCTTCGTCGTGTTGCTGAACCCCTGATTACTATGTCTAAAACGGACAATGTTGCGAAACGTCGCTTGGCCTTTGCGCGATTACGGGATAAAAATGCGGTAGCTAAGCTGTTTGTAGAGTTGGGGCCGCGCTATAAAGAGCGTCCTGGAGGATACCTGCGAATTCTAAAATGTGGTCACCGCCCTGGAGATCAAGCTCCCATGGCCTATGTGGAGTTGGTGGATCGTCCTCAGATAGAGGAAGTTGAAGAGACAGAGGAAGAAAACGAAGAATAGATACGCCTCGTCCAGCTGATACTCATTGTGTGATACCCCGCAGGTTGACAGCCGCGGGGTTTTTTATGCGTACGATCTTTTGTTAATGGGTTGTTCAGTCAATCATCCAGCCTAAGCACACGAATGGAATCGGTACCTCCGGCCTGCTGATGAAATCCGGCGGTGGAGATGACGATATCCCCAGCCTTTATGTAACCAAGTTGTTTACAACGTCCCAGGCCAAATGCCAGTTTGGCATCATCCTCTTTTACCCCCTCATAACAGATGGGGATCACACCCCAATTCAGAGCCAGCCGTCTTGCTACGGCCCTGGAACTCGTAATGGCAATGATGGGACAGGCTGGCCTGTGTTTGGAGACCATGCGTGGGGTAAGCCCGCGTTCAGTCAAACTGAAAATTGCTGCTGCTTTAAGGTTGGATGCCATGGTTGTAGCGGCCTGACTCACCGACTCTGTAATGATATTGGCTGGATTGGGCGTTAATATCTGTAGATAGCCATACTCGCTAAGATAGGACTCTGCGCGAAGGGCTATTTCAGCCATGGTTTGAACGGCCTTTACGGGATAATTGCCTGCCGCCGTTTCTCCTGAAAGCATGATTGCGGATGAACCGTCAAGGATTGCATTGGCCACATCTGATGCCTCTGCCCGAGTGGGCTTGGGGTTGCGTTGCATGGATTCGAGCATCTGAGTGGCGGTGATGACGGGTTTACCGTTTGATACCGTCATGCGGATGATTTTTTTCTGTGTACCTGGCACATCTGCCAATGGTAGTTCTACACCTAAATCTCCCCTGGCGACCATGACGCCATCAGCGGATTTGACTATGCCTTCAAGGTTTTTAACCCCCGCGCGATTTTCGATTTTTGCAATGATGGGAATGTAGACGTTGTGTTGTTCCAAAACGCCGCGTAACAGGTGCAGGTCATCTTCGTGTTGGACAAACGAGGCTGCGATATAGTCTACTTCGTTTTCAGCGGCAAAGGTCATCTCGCGAATCACATCTTCACGATTGTCGGGACTTACCGCGCGCAGGGAAAGTTCTGTTTCCGGTAGATTCAGGCTCTTTGATTCGCCGAGCCGACCGCCAGTAACCACCCTGCATCTGATCTCTCGTTGATCTGTCTGCTCGACGATGAGCTCAATATTACCATCATCAAGTAAAATGGGGGTCCCTCTCTTTACCTCATGCGGTAGTTTTGCGTAGGTAATTGAAACACTCTTGCGATCTCCAACCCGGTGGTCCGTGAGCAGAGTGAAACTGTCGCCAATGGTAAGGTCAATACTGCCGCCTTGAATCGGGCCGGTACGAATCTCTATGCCCCGAGTGTCGATCATGATGGCAATGTTTGCCTGCACGGATTCGGCGGCACGGCGGATTCGATTGAGCCTCTCCTTGTGCTCAGCAAATGTTCCATGGGAGAGGTTGAGGCGCGCTACGTTCATCCCGGCGAGTATCATGGCTCGAATCGTTTCAAAGGAGTCGCATGCAGGGCCCACGGTAGCGATTATTTTAGTTTTTCGAATGCGTTTGTCGGATTCCATGTTATGTCTAAGCGTTTGTTGATCGTGTTATGTCTAGATGTAGATCAGAATAACCGGAGTCGAACTTATAAGCCACAGATCTGGCAAGGGCCAAAGGGAATCCGACAGAAAGACCAGGAAATGTGGGGCTATTGGCTGTACCCTCGGCCGATGCGTACTTATTTTATGGCGTATCATACACCCATGAAGTCAAGCTTTGGTGCTCGGGCATGAGGGGTGGGAGCACAGTTTCAGTCAGGATGACTACTCGGATATAGGTTGTCTCTCCTCCTCAGTTCGGACAGGTGGAGAGCCTTAATGTGGCGGTAGCGGCTTCGGTTGTGATGTATGAGTATGTACGTCAATGGGGTCGTCATAAGATAAATGTGGGAGAAGATATCAATGAGTGATTCACTGAACTACCTGTTGGCAGCCAGACCGGAGGCGATGCAGGCCTATTTCAGCTTTCTCAAAAAGTCGGGAGATCATCTGGATACCCGGACACGGGATCTGATTTCCGTAATCACCAAGGTGGCGGTGCAGACCGAAGGGGGCTTTCGTCAATATCTGACCCGGGCGCTACGCAATGGCTGCACTCCAAATGAGGTGATCGACGCGCTCCTGATGGCCTTTCCCGTCTTGGGGCTGGCAAAAATAGTCTGGGCGACCGATATCCTGTTGGAGATGGATATCCCGGAGTTTCGTCCGGAGGCCCTGTGCGCCGAGGCCGGTTGGCATGATTTGGGTGAATTAGAGGCGATCATGCAGGGTGAGACCACCTGGCTGGAGATTGATGGCCGACATCTCTTTGTCTACCGGGAGGGGGAGGCAATCAATGTCTATGACAGCCGCTGTCCCCATCAGGTCACCGATATACCTCATCTGTCACTGGAGGGAAATAAACTCACCTGCCCGAAACACCACTGGGCATTCGATGTTACTACGGGTGAGTGTATAG
>JBDLIF010000281.1:0-4202 GCA_039714955.1 Pseudomonadota bacterium
AGAGGGAGATAGCGTTTTGAGACACGCTGTTAATACGCTCCCTGTACGCTCGACTGCGGCCTTCCATGGCCGCAGACGCTCTCAAAACGCTATCTCCCTTTCCGCTTGATATCTCAGTGGAGTAACTGAACTCCGAAACTTGAGTAATAATACATAGTGATTGTTGCTGCCACCCATGACACGACACGCCTGAAAAAAACCTCCGCTTTCTTCCAGCCCGATAAACCGAATTACGCAGACGGTTTGTCTAAAAGGGGAATTCGGTACCGATCGTCCAACCTCTAAAACTCCCGCCTGTTTTGTAGCCTAGCCGCACCCGTTGCATATTGATGCCGAAGATCTTGCGTGGTGCTTTCAGGCCGATGCTTAAGCCAAGCTCGTGAAGATTCACCGTCGCTGCCTCATAGTCCGGAGCATCGCTCGCCGTCCATTTCGGGATCAAGTGTTGAAAGATGTAGTAGACGCCCAAATCCGTTGGGTGATGGAAAAAGTGGCATGGCAAATTGCGGCGAATATCCAGCCCAGAGTCAAACACGCCAAGTCTGATGCGGTCTTTTGATTCAGCTTGGTATTCAGCTGCCCAGCGCAGCGTGTTTCCCCATCTCAGCTCCCAGTTCTCACCGAGGTTGTACAGATTAAGACTGCGCACGCCAAGTTGGGTCAGGTAGATGGTCTCTCCCTCGGAGAACTCTCTCCCCACTCCGGCCTGCACGAAGGGTTTCAGGTGCCAGCGGGGAGTGACGGGATAACTGTATTCGATGCCCGGCAGGAAGGTCAGTGTCACCAACTGATCGGGCAGCAGGGCACTGATCCAATCGGAGTCTACCTCGCTGAGGTCGTCGTAGCCGGCGACCACGGGCAGGAACCATTTCCATCCCGCTACCTCGGTTGTGGTCTTGCGTTGTGTCCAGCTGAGAGGGATTTTGAACATGGTGATGCGGCGATCTCTGATCTTGTAGGTGCCCGTGCCCAGTATCGTGGCGTAGATGTAGCTTACCTCCACGTCATCTTCAGAAAACTGCACCGCCTCGGCTGCTCTGTTGTCAGCAACCCAGCAAAACGTCAGGCATAACGCAATCGCTAAGTGGCAATGCAGGGAGAGAGTCTTCGGCTGGTTTCTTAGCGTTGTTATAAACACATGAACCGGTGATTCCGGTGCTGGAAATCCAATAGCAAATTCACTGGAAGATCCATAGGGGCGCCTATCGGCGCCTGTTCGAGAGCGGGCTCCAAGCTGGGTTTCTGAACGGGTGCAATACTTCATGCCGGGACCCCTCTGGTAAGGGTATCGCGACAGTGGGAACCACTTATGGTGTCCGATTTAGCCTATCCGAGAGAGGGGGCGTCGTCAATCCGATTAGCGACCCTGGCCGATAGATATGGATTAACTCCCCGGCTGCAGCAAGTTCAACTGCCATTTCTCAGGATAATCAACATCCATGAAATAATTTCCTGTCATATTGCCGATGCGCGCGTTTTCAAGATGTATAATTAACCACATGAGATCGTTTGGAACACCAGGCATGTTCACTACTAAGCGTCATATTTTTCTATTACTGCTGTTTATGAGCCTGCAGGCGGGGCAGCTGGCCGCGGCGGCAGAGTATGAACTCATCCCGTTTGCGGGTTACCGCTTTGGCGGCTCGCTGGATGAGGAGGAGAGTGGCAATTCAGTCGATCTCGAAGAGGGTGGCAGCTGGGGATTCATTATCGGCAGCGAGGCGAGTAATACCACCCGCTACGAACTGCTCTACAGTCGCCAGAATTCCGGATTGACGGAAACGACAGATCCGAATAATGCCTTCGGGCTGGCCATCCACTACCTGCACCTGGGGGGTACGGCCGATGTCTACCAGGAGGAGTTCACCTCCTTCGTGAGTGGTGGTCTGGGGTTGACCCACATGAACCCAGATAGTGATGGACTGGTGAATGAAACCTTCTTTTCTCTCAGCCTTGGCGGTGGCTTGAAATGGTATCCCACAGAACGGCTGGGCGTTCGCCTCGAGTTACGGGGTTACGGTACCCTGACCTCGGGAGAAAGCAGTCTGTTCTGTGGGGAGGGGAGTTGTAACTTCCGCATCAGTGGCGACCTGATACCGCAGTTTGAGACCAACCTCGGCTTGATTTTCCGTTTTTAACGCAAGACTAGCTTTTCTTGTGACGGCTGGCGGTTTTTTTACTCCGTCTGATTGCGCTTTTTCCCGCTTTCGATCCCCCTGCGACCGGACGTTTTTTCGCACGGAGAGCGGCCGCTTTAGCGCGGGCCTCTCCCTTTGGTTGCCAGGCCGGCACCAGATGACGCTTGCCATTGCCGATCAGGTCGGCTCGTCCCATCGATTTCAACGCCTCCCGCAGCATGGGCCAGTTCTGCGGATCGTGATAGCGCAGGAAGGCCTTGTGCAGGCGGCGCTGCTTGAGACCGCTGGCCACTGAGACCTGTTCGCTCCGGCGGGTCAGTTTTATCAGTGGATTATATCGACTGTGGTACATTGCGGAGGCAATCGCCAGCGGCGTGGGCAGAAAGGCCTGCACCTGATCGGGACGAAAGCCATTCTGCTTCAGCCAGAGGGCGAGATTGAGCATGTCCCGGTCCGAGGTGCCCGGATGGGCGGCGATGAAATAGGGGATCAGATACTGCTCCTTGCCCGCCTCGGCGGAGTATTTAACGAACAGCTTTTTGAACTGCTCATAGGCCCCGATGCCGGGTTTCATCATCTTGCTCAGCGGGCCCGCCTCGGTGTGTTCCGGGGCGATCTTCAGATAGCCACCCACATGGTGGGTCACCAGCTCACGGATATACTCCGGTGATCTGATCGCCAGGTCGTAGCGCAGTCCGGAGGCGATAAAGACCCGCTTGATGCCGGGCAGTTTCCGGGTACGGCGATAGAGCCGGATCAGCGGCCGGTGGTCTGTGCCCAGGTTGGGGCAGATCTCGGGGTAGACGCAGGAGAGCCGGCGGCAGGCGGCCTCGATCCTCACATCCCTGCATTTCAACCGGTACATATTGGCGGTGGGGCCACCCAGATCGGAGATGTTGCCGGTGAAGCCGGGCAGCTGATCGCGGATGGCCTCCACCTCGCGCACGATGGAGTCTTCCGAACGGCTCTGGATGATGCGCCCCTCATGTTCGGTGATGGAACAGAAGGTACAACCGCCGAAACAGCCGCGCATGATGTTGACCGAGAAACGGATCATCTCCCAGGCCGGATTTCGGCTCTCCCCATAGGCCGGGTGGGGCAGGCGGGTGTAGGGGAGTTCGTAGATCCGGTCAAGCTCCTCCGTGGTCAGGGGGATCGGCGGGGGATTCAGCCAGACATCCCGTTTGCCGTGCCGTTGCACCAGGGCGCGGGCGTTGCCCGGGTTGGTCTCCAGATGGAAGACCCGGGAGGCGTGGGCATAGAGCAGCTCGTCCGCGACCACCTGGTCGTAGGAGGGCAGACGCACAACCGTTCTTTCCCGGTCCAGATGACGTGGGCGCAGGTGGGCGCTAGTGACCGGTTGGGTGGTCGGACAGCCGGGGCTGGTCCGGTAGGGGTCGGGATGCTGTGGTCTGGGGCCGGGTGCGTCCAGCTGGGTGGAATCGATCACCGTCCAGCCATCAGGCAGCTGTTGACGCATGCAGGCGGTACCCCTGACATCCGTGATCTCTTCGATCCTCTCGCCTTGGGCCAGCCGGTGGGCCAGCTCCACGATGGCCCGCTCCGCGTTGCCGTAGATCAGCAGGTCGGCCTTGGAGTCGGGCAGGATGGAGCGTCGCACCTTGTCCGACCAGTAGTCGTAGTGGGCGATGCGCCGCAGGCTGGCCTCGATGCCGCCGACCACGATGGGCACGTCGCCGAACGCCTCGCGGCAGCGCTGCGCATAGACCAGCACCGCCCGGTCCGGTCGCATGGCGGGCGCCGCGTCGGGCGAGTAGGCGTCGTCGCGGCGGATCTTCCGGTCGCTGGTGTACCGGTTGACCATGGAATCCATGTTCCCCGCGGTGATCCCGAACATCAGGTTGGGCCGGCCCAGAGCCATGAAGGCCGATGGATCCTTCCACGGCGGCTGCGTAATGATGCCCACACGAAACCCGTGGGCCTCGAGCAAGCGACCGATGAGCGCCATGCCGAAGCTGGGGTGATCGACGTAGGCATCACCGGTCACCAGCACCACATCGCAGCTGTCCCACCCCAGCGCATCCATCTGGGCGCGGGTGGTGG
>JBDLIF010000282.1:0-4192 GCA_039714955.1 Pseudomonadota bacterium
TCAGCAAGGCTTCTGACTCGGTCGCGGCAACCATCACCGCCCACCACCTGCTGTATAACCGCAACGCGATGCTGGCCGGGGGTATCCGGCCCCACTACTACTGTCTGCCCATACTCAAGCGCGAGACCGATCGACAGGCCTTGCTCGACGCGGCCACCAGTGGCAATCCAAAGTTTTTTCTGGGTACCGACAGTGCTCCTCATGCTCAGCATCTCAAGGAGTGTGGCTGTGGTTGCGCCGGCTGTTACACCGCGCACGCCGCGATCGAACTCTATGCCGAGGCCTTTGAACAGGCGGGTGCCTTAGACAGGCTCGAGGGGTTCGCCAGTTTTCATGGGCCGGATTTCTATCGGCTGCCACGCAACAGCGAAACGATCACCCTGGAGAAATCGGCCTGGCAGGTCCCGGCATACTATGGATTTGGGCAAGCAAGGGTGGTCCCATTACGAGCCGGAAAACAGATCAGCTGGCGATTAGCGCCCCAGCGCGCTGCGCGCGCCCAGATCTGAAAGTAACAGGATACGTTCGTCGAATAGAGTTCGCCATATCGCCATGAAACATCCCAAGACTATCAGCACAATCCTACCGATCATCTGCCTGTTGCCAGCCTTACTCCTGTGGGGCCTGCCCATACACGCCGAGGTCAGCGCGAAATTATCCCACTCCACCACCACGCTGGATGAACCGGTCAGACTCAAGTTACTGATTATGGACGAGAGCGATGCATCACCCGACCTTTCGGTTCTGACAGAGGATTTCGATATCCTTGGCCGCTCACAACAGCAGAGCACCTCCATTGTCAATGGTCGAAAATCGACGACTCTAGGCCTGATCCTGGTCCTGCTGCCAAAAAAGTCAGGAACCCTAACCGTTCCTGCCATCCCGGTGGGGCGTGAGCGGACCGATCCACTCACCCTGGAAGTCCTGCCCGGACGTTCCCCCCCTCCTCCGGCAGTCATCCAGCAGCCATTTTTCCCACCCTACCTGGAAAGCATTCCACAACCTGCCGCTCCACTCTCTACAGTTCAACCGGTTTTTGAAGGTGAAAGCGTAGAGCCCTGTTCCAACTGGTTGGCATGGCTCTTTGGCGCAGGCTGGCTGACCACACTGGTTGGATGCTGGTTGAGCCTGCGTGGTAAAAAGCGGCCTGCGCCTATACCCATCCCTCCGCAACAACGGGAAATTGAGGAAACACCCGAGGACGAACTGCAGGTTATCCTCAACGCCCTGGATACCGCCTATCAAAACAGCGACAGGGAGACCGCCAGAGAGGGCTGGTTAAACTGGGGTAGATACCGCTGGCCCAATAACCCGCCCGGCAATCTCAACCGCCTGGCGGAACGCTCTCCACAAACCGTCGCTCAGGCGGTAATCAGCCTGGACAGGGCCTTCTACAGCCCGGAAAACCAGCAGGAATGGCTGAAGTTCAAACCCGCGGCGCTGCTTGGCCAGACAGCCAAGGAAAGATCATGAGTCATTGCAAACGCATGATCTCGGAACATCCCTCGTTAGCCATGGCCAGGTTAATGGCGCTAGCGAAACCGTATCTTCCTATCGGCCGGGCAGAGATCCCCATAGACCGCCATGATCGACTCTAACTCCTTCAGTACCAGCCTTCGACCCGATTCATCGAGATCCTGAATCTCAGGCAGAACAACCCCCCGCTGCAACAACTTGATATCCTCCCTGACAGCGAGGCAGCCCTTCACACAGAGCTGTTCAACGCTGTTATCAATCTGCTTCCGACCCATGTTCAGCCACCATTCAGCCAACCGTTCCATAATTATACCAATCCTGAAATCAGTGGAGCGTTTTTTCAGGAACAAGTGTGGCAATTAAGCCTCTAAAAAGGTTCAATATCACTGACTTTTAAAATACAAACCTAACAAAGGAAGAACAATGCCCTGGATCAAACGTCTGTTTTTCATGTTTATGCTTTTGATTATTCAATCCGCTTCCGCCGAGTGGGGCGAGGGGTGGGATCCGGTAGACCCTCCCGTTCCCACAACAACCAAGAGCGGCAAGGTAGAGGTATTGGAATTCTTCTGGTACGGCTGTCCCCACTGTTATGATCTCGAACCCGAGATGGATGCCTGGCTCGAAGCGAATAAGGATAAGGTGGAATTCCGCTACATCCCTGTTCCACTCAACCCCAAATGGGCGATTCACTCCCACTTTTACTATGCAGCTGAGGTCTTGGGCGTAAAAGAAAAACTGCATAGACCGCTGTTTGAGGCAATGCATAAAAAGCGTCGCAAGCTGTTCGATAAAGAGTCCCTGATCGACTTCGCCGTCGAACAGGGTGTTGACCGCAAAGAGTTCACCAGCGCCTGGAACTCATTTGGTGTGAATGTCAAAGTGCAGCAGGCCAAGAAGCTGGGAAAACGCTTTCAATTAACGGGGGTACCAGCAGTTGGCATCAACGGTAAATACAAAACCAGCGCCACGCTCGCAGGCAGCAATGTGAAGTTATTCCAGATCATGAGCGACTTGATTGAGCGGGAATCTAAGCCCTCCCCCTGAATTGTTGCATCAACCAGGATCCTCTATTGAGGAAGAATTCAATATAGCGGGAGCGGAAATCTTTCACCACTGAATCAGCCACGGAGGGCCGGTTCAGCAGGCGTTTTGCCCAGATAGCGACACTTTCCGGATAGAGTGCCAACACCTCATCACGCAACTCTCCCAAATGGTTCAAGCGTACAAAGAGTGGGGCATAAGCGGCATCCACCATGCAAAAGTCACTTCCATCAACAGCAAACAGCCCTGCCTCGACAGGACCAGCCAACCGCATCAGGTTTTGCCCAAAGAGATCGAGCTTCTTGCGATACTCAAGTTCATCCTTAGCCATACAGACTGCCGCCTGATCCATCAGCAGACCCGATCCATATTCAATCCAGGCCTTGTGTTGTGCGCGTTGCAAGGGTGACGAGGGATGCAGTCGCGGTTTGAATACCTCATCGAGATAATCGATGATTACGGCAGATTCAAAGATCACCTCTCCATCCACCATCATCAGTGGCACCTTGCCCAGCGGGGAGAGCTTTTTGAACCATTCAGGCGGTTTCTCCAGCTCAATATATTCGATGGAATAATCTACCCGCTTTTCTCGCAGTGCAATCACCGCCCGTTGAACAAAGGGACAAAGAACGAAACTAACAAGTTGTATCATAAAGAATAATCCTCACTAACGGGGACATGGTACCTGGCACTAGCCGATAGATTTTTCGTGCATACTTACCAGTTCCTTCATTTTATTACGAGTTGGCTTATCCATATATGATATAGATGACAATTGAAATTCAACTAGGGACTTTCATCATGAGATTCACCCTGCTGACTAGGACCTGCAGTGGTGTAAATTCGTGAGGAAATCCTTAGCTAAAGAAACCACAATCCTGGACGACCCAGAAAATATCTGGTTATTCACTGTCAGTGACGACAAATGACAACAAAAAACCGCATCGATTTAATCATCCCCGATCAATCCCCACCAATAGGTAAGGTCTTCTTTTTGGTCGACAAGGAGATCAATGGGTGGATAGAGAGTCTACCCCTTGCCAACATTGGAGAAACCTCGCGCCAGATTTATCAAACCCTGGGTGAACAAAACCGTACGATCATTCCCTATAAAAAACGCTTCATGAGTGCGGAGAAATTCCGTAATCCTATCAAATCTATTGGCGCAAGCCTTAAAAAGCACTACGTGGATATCGGGTTTCCGTTGACTGAAAAGGCGCATAAAACCGCTGTGCTAAATCGAGAACTGCATGGCAGACTGGCGACGGCCTATAAATGTGTAGTCGTCGATATGGTGCTGGAAAATAATGAAAAATCTGACTATAAACTGCTTACCAGCGCCATCCATCGAGTCATTCACCACTTCTCAAGGGTGATTCTGCTTTCCGTTCTCACCTATGACAGATTACCAAAACGGCTGTGGCTGGAATTGCATGTCTTACATAGGCTGGCATGTCGATACAATCTAGAATCCATCACCGTCAAGGATCAGCTTGAAGCTCACGGAAAAAGCTCAAGTATCGACGAGGCATATCGACGGACCATACTCTTCCACCTTGCCTCTCCCTATAAAATCCGCCAACGGGAAAACATTCAGATCTTTGACGCATTGCTTGAATGGAGCAGCTACGCACGCTGCTACAATATCGACGAGGCACCACCAGAAAGTACC
>JBDLIF010000283.1:0-4189 GCA_039714955.1 Pseudomonadota bacterium
AGTTGCTGAGCGCCTTTGATCTTGGGCGGCAGTTGTTCAGGCAGAACCAGCTTCAGCTGACTGAGCAACAGTTGTAAGTCTTTCTCCGGCTGGGTGTAACGGGACAGGATCAGATGACGTCCGTCGGTGGTGGGTAGATGCACATCGACCATCTGGACGGCGGCGAATTTCTCCAGCACGGCACGCGGTGTCAGTCCTGGTGCCAGTGAACGAGATCGCTGTTTCAGCGTCACCTGCAGACAGTAGGCGATGAAGGCGACAAAGATGTGCGCTTCAATGCGGTGATCGAGTTGATGGTAAATCGGCCGGATCGCCAGATCGCTTTTGAGCTCCTTGAACGCCTGCTCGATTTCGGTCAGTTGGATGTAATATTCCCAGAGTGTCGCTGGATCACTTTGGGTGAGATTAGAGCGTAAGAGATAGCGGCCTTCACGACGACGCATCTGTCGCAGTTTGTCTTTGCGCAGTGAGAAGCCAAAGCCATTAGCCTGTAAATCCTCGTTGTCCTTCGGTAAGGCGATATTGACCAGAGCATAGGTTTTACCGGCCTCTTTTTTGGCGGCACCCAGTTTGATCAGCAGTTGATCACGGGTCAGTTTTTGACGCTGCAATTCATGCAGCCTTTTCCAGAGCCGTTTCAGTTTGCGGCTTCGCATCGCCCGTTCTTTATGCATCCGTCCGGTGCTTCGGGCCAGGATATACAGCTCATCGGATTGTTCGAGCAGTTTGACGTCTACCGACTCTCGCGCCTGTTCCCAGGGTTTGCCGACAAAGGCCTTCTCCAACCTGGTCAGTCGGCCCCGGGGCGTGCCAACGAGATAATGAACCGGGGTGTCGCTGTGGCGCATTTGTGCCAGCGTCGCCTCCGTCGGGATGCCCCGGTCCATCACCCAGACACGTTGACTTTTTCCGTATTGCGCTTCGATCTTTTTGAGGAAATCCGCCAGCGTGGTCTTGTCACTGGTGTTACCCGGCATCACCTCATAAGCCAAGGGAAAACCCTCCGGCGTCACAATCAGCGCGATCACCACCTGGACACAATCGGGCCGCTTGTCACGGCTGTAGCCGTATTGGCGCTTACCCACCCCCGGTGGATCCGATTCGAAATAGGTACTGGTCAGGTCATACAGCAAGATCTCAAAGCGTGGATTGAACAGCACTTGCCAGCGCTGTTTCAGAAACGAGAAAAAAGCCTGTTTGTGAGGCAACAACCGATCCAGACAGCGATAGAGCTTGTCTTTTTGCACCAGGGCAAAGTCTTCACCCAACAGATCCGCCATGGCGCTCTGCTCGAACCACTGCCGATGCAGTCGCCACTCACTGCCAGGATCGATCAAGCGGTAACACACCAGCGTCTTCAACACGTGTAACCAACGCGTTCCCTGGCGGCTCGTACTCAGATGCTGCGACCAGAAATCATCCAGCCGCAGTTGTTCCCACAACTCCAGGACCAGCCAACAGGCACCCCATTGTCGTGCACGTCGCAGCTGCAATTCATTGAGCCTGACCTGGACCACTTCACAGTCCAGCTCGGGCGCCTGGCGGTCTTCCGGAAAAATCGCAATCTGACGGGCGTTACGGGCATCTTCTTGAACCACATCGATGGTTCTGCACCAGGCCGCACGCTGTTGATCATTGATCTCACCGAGATAGAGCACCTGGCGTTGGACAACGCGATTCCCGCGGCAGCGTCGGTTCTCGACAATGCTCCAGTAGCGATGTTCTTTGCCGTCTTTTAAACGGCGTTTGGCCCGCAAAAACATACCGACAGTTTGCCGGAATATCCAATGCGTTCAATAGGCTAGGTCGGCACTACAGAAGGGTTTCGGCCCGAATCACTCACGCCGTGTCAAGTGAATCAGTTACTTGGTGGCCTGAAATTTCTGAAAATCAGCCAAAATAGGCGTGAGTTGCGAAAGTCGGGCTAGCCCGGAAATCTCACCAGCCGGCCAGCGGCGGGTAGGTAACAGATTGAGATCACGGCAAAACAGTTGAAAATGAACCGGATTCCAGAGTTGACACCCTGTTTTCGCCACTGGCCGGCTGGTGAGATTTCCGGGCTGGGGTGGGGCACGACCAAATGTCCGGTGAACATTTGCAGCGTGCCGAACGGCCGACGACGATCGCTGCTCCGTATGTTATATGCATATAGCAAATAAAAAGCCTGGCATAAAGGCAAAACATATGCTATATGCATATAGCATATGGATTATATGGGATCTGCTGAAAAATCGGTGGCCATGAAACGCGCCAGTGGTCGCCAGTGGGTGCTCAAACCGCAGGATCTGGCGGTAGCCCTGAAACTGGTTACGTTGAAGGGCCAGTGGTTGCCCTACGCGAAACTGGGCGAGGCAATGCATCTGTCTCGCTTCGAGGCACATGCAGCGGTGCAGCGCCTGATGGCCGCCCGGCTGGTGGTGGACATCGATGGTCAACCGAGGCCGGTGCTGGCCGCCCTGCGGTCATTCATGTTGCACGGTGCGCCCTATGCCTATCCCGCTGTGCGCGGAGAGATGACCATCGGTTTTCCGACGCTCTTTGGTGTTGCGCCGTTAAAGGATGCTGTCGCAAGCCCGGATGAATCGCCCCCCGTGTGGCCGCACCCGGAAGGGATTGCCAGGGGCGCTGCACTGCTGCCGTTGTATGAAAATCTCCCCTTGGCCGCTCGCGAAGATCGGGCACTGTATGAGCTGCTCGCTCTGTTTGACGCCCTGCGTGCCGGACAGGCACGAGAACGGGAACTGGCGAGAATAATCCTTGAGGAACGGTTGCAATGAGGGAGGGCACTGTCATGGAAGACCCGAATCTGGCCATTCTGATCCCGGTTGTCGAGGTGCTGGATGATCTTTGTGATTCGCTGGTTTTTGTGGGCGGTTGTGCCACTGGCTTGCTGATCACCACACCGCGGGCAGAAACAATTCGAGCCACAAAGGATGTGGATGTCGTTACCCGAGCCATTACAGTGGCCGACTACCATACGATGGAGAGGAAACTCGAACAGCGTGGTTTCAAGCATGACCTGTCGCCTGGGGCGCCGATTTGTCGTTGGACCTGGAAAGGCGTGCTGTTGGATCTGATGCCGAGCGAGCCGGGCATTTTAGGGTTTCATAATCGTTGGTATCCGCTGGCCATGAAGACAGCCACTCAAGTGGAAGTACCCAGCGGAGCGCGCATACAGCTTATTGCTGCACCAGTGTTCATCGCCACCAAGTTGGAGGCCTTCCATGGGCGGGGGAATAGCGATTATCTTGCAAGTCACGATCTGGAGGACCTGATTACGGTGATCGACGGTCGCCCAGAACTGCTTGGAGAGGTTCAGCAGAGTGATATGGTGTTGCGATCTTATATCTCTGACGAGATGAATGCGCTGCTGAGTAAGGAAGGGTTCGTCGTTGCGCTTCCCGGGCAGCTGCCCGGTGATGCGGCAAGCCAGGCACGCCTTCCCGTACTGCTGGATAGGTTACGCGTATTGGCAAGCGAGGAAGGTTAAATGCCACAAAGGAGATTAATTCGTACGTGGTCGGGCATATGTCAGGTGACAAAGGGCGCGAACATCGAATTTGCCAGATTGCTCGCGCCGTGACATAGAATCTCCCACAGATAGGTGCGCGTTCCGACCTTCCTTGGCTATTGATGACCTCCTGCGGCTCGCTTGACGGCGCCTTCAGGCGTGTTTTCCGCTTAGGATACTCTGATTAACCCGTCATTCCGGCGCAGGCCGGAATGACGAAATTGGGCTTGATCAGGGCTTCCCTAGAGCCTCATGTCCCGTCCTTGAGTTGTTTCTCTCCAGGCCCGACACTAGCCCGGAAATCGCACCAGCCGGCCAACGGCGGGTGGGTAACAAATTGAGATTACGGCACGATAGCTGAAGATGAACCAGATTCAAGAATTGACACATTGTTTACGCCACTGGCCTATCCCGGTACCGGCGGTTTCTCGCTCGCTCCGGCTTGGTCTTCACTCAAGCGGTAGCTATGGCTACCCCTTTCGCTCCAGCCCGGCGCCGGAACGGCTGCGAATTCCACCGGTCCTCGTGATGCCGGTGAGATTTCCGGGCTAGCGCGCTGAAACGTATCACCGGAGACACGCGCGATGATCGACTGGATCGCCGACCCCCAGGCCTGGGTGGCGCTGGCCACTTTGACGGCACTGGAAATCGTGCTGGGCATCGACAACATCATCTTCA
>JBDLIF010000284.1:0-4185 GCA_039714955.1 Pseudomonadota bacterium
TTGTCGACATCCTCTCTCGCCAGTTGCCGCTCAGGGTGCAGTTCCAGTTCCATTACCAGCCTGGGTGTGCCGAAGTGTTGCAGCAGGGCTTCGGGCACTGCTTCAAATCGAGCCTCCTGGCTCAGGTAGAGGTACATCTCATCCCGGTGTGCACTGCGGTAGATCCAGCAGGGCCGTGTAAGGGGGCACTGGCTCATTCTGGCGTGGTTATGGGGACTGGCTGCAAACGCCAGATATCCCGATTGTACTCCTCCATGGTGCGGTCGGTGGAGAAGCGACCACTCTTGGCGCTGTTGATGATACTCATGCGCAGCCAGCGCTCCTGATCCCGGTAGGCCTGGGCCGCCTCCTCTTGCGCATTGATATATTGTTGGAAATCCGCTGCCGTCATCCAGGGGTCATAGGGGTTGCGGATAGATTCAATAATCGGATTGAACAGTCCTGGTTCGAAATGATTGAAATAGCCGCTCTCCAGCAGTTGCATGACCTTTTGCAGTGCGGGATCCCGAGCGATGATGGAGTTCGGGTTGTAATGAGGGCGTAACTCCGCCACCTCCAGCGTGGTGAGGCCAAACAGGAAGAAGTTGTCATTCCCTACCTCTTCCAGGATCTCGATATTCGCCCCATCCAGGGTGCCCATAGTGACGGCGCCGTTCATCATGAACTTCATGTTACCGGTGCCTGAGGCCTCCTTGCCGGCAGTGGAGATCTGTTCGGAAAGATCGGTGCCAGGGGCGATCACCTCCATCGCCGAGACCCGGTAGTTGGGCAGGAATGCCACTTTCAGCAGATCACCCACATCCGGATCGTTGTTGACCACCTTGGCGACACTGTTGATCAGCTTGATGATCAGCTTCGCCATGGAGTAGCCGGGGGCCGCCTTGCCGCCGATCAGGACACAGCGTTTGGTCCAGTTCTCCGTTTCGGACCGTTTGATGCGATTGTAGAGGTGGATGACATGCAGGATGTTGAGCAGCTGGCGTTTGTACTCGTGAATGCGCTTGACCTGAACATCGAACATGGCGTCGATGGGGAAGTCCACATCGCAGTCCTCCTTGACCATGGTGGCGAGTCTGGCCTTGTTTTGCTGTTTGATTACCCGCCATTCGCGGCGAAAGCCGGGGTCTTCGATTTTACTCTGCAGCTGTGTCAGCTCAGGCAGATGGGAGATCCAGTCGCTGCCAATGGTTTGGTCGATCAGATCGCGTAGACCCGGATTGCAGCCCGCGAGCCAGCGGCGAGGGGTGACACCATTGGTCTTGTTGTTGAATTTGTTCGGCCAGAGCTCGAAGAAGTCATTGAACAGTCCGTCTTTTAGCAACTGAGTATGTAGTTCGGCAACCCCATTGACCGAAAAGCTGCCCACTATCGCCAGATAGGCCATGCGCACCATGGGATCCTGGCCCTCTTCGATGATTGACATGCGGCGCATCCGCTCGGTATCGCCTGGCCAGTGCAGCGCCACCTGACTGAGAAACCGGGCATTGATCTCATAGATGATCTCCAGCAGGCGGGGTAGCAGATTTTGAAACAGCCGCACCGGCCAACGCTCCAACGCTTCGGGCAGCAGGGTGTGGTTGGTATAGGCCATGGTCTGGCTGATGATCCGCCAGGCTTCATCCCAGTTCAAATGCTGCTCGTCCATCAGTTGGCGCATCAGTTCAGCAACAGAAATGCTTGGGTGGGTATCGTTCAGCTGGAAACAATTTTTTTCGGCAAAATCATTAAAGCCCTGGTGGGTATCTTTCCACTCACGTATCACATCCTTGAGGCTGGCGGCGGCGAGAAAGTACTGCTGGCGTAGCCGCAGCTCTTTACCGTTTTCACTGGCGTCATTGGGGTAGAGTACCATGGTGATATGCTCCGCATGGTTCTTGGCCTCCACCGATTCCGCGTAACCGCCGGCATTGAATTCCCCCAGGTCGAACTCATCGGTGGCGGCCGCCTTCCACAGACGCAGGGTATTGACCGTGCCGTTACGGAACCCGGGCACCGGGATGTCATAGGGCACCGCCAGTACATCGTGGGTGTCTACCCAGTGGGATGACCCATCGTAGTATTCAGTATGCCCGCCGAATTGGATGCGTTGGGTGTATTCCGGACGCTCAAGCTCCCAGGGATTGCCGTCTCGCAGCCAGTGGTCCGGATCCTCGATCTGCTGACCGTTCGCAATATGCTGGCGAAACATGCCGTACTCATAGCGCAGGCCATAGCCCCGTACCGGCAGCTGCAGGGTGGCGCAGCTGTCGAGAAAACAGGCGGCGAGCCGCCCCAGGCCGCCGTTGCCTAAACCCGCATCCGGCTCATTGCCCTCGATATCCTCGATACTCAGACCCAGATCATAGAGTGCCTGTGTCACCTGGTCCGAGACGCCCAGATTGAGCATGGTGTTGCTGAGGGCGCGGCCCATGAGGAATTCCAGGGAGAGATAGAAGGTGCGTCTGCAATCCGTCTCCACATAGGCCCTGCGGGAGCTCTTCCAGCGTTCGATCAAGCGGTCACGCAGTGCCATGGCCAGCGCCTGATAGGGGTAGTGACCGGAGGTACAGCGATCGTCCCGTCCCAGGGTATGGGCAAAATAGCGCTGGAAGTCGTAGGAGATTGCATCGCCGCACATCTTCAATGGGGGTAGATGGGTCATGACTTTTTGACAAGGGTCACTGTTTTTGGGGTGGATGTTCTGGTGTTCTGCAGACATGAGTCATTGATCCGGTAATACTTACAATCGCGCTATTATGCCGGTGATAGGCGGGATAACGCCAGTCAATGGGGTTCGGTTGAAATAAATCTGACTCTCCGCAAATCTCCAATATGCTTGGTTTTACTTGCCTTTCGTTCAAAATTCCTCTTCATGCATGCTCAGATCGCCGGGTACCTCGAGGTCGTCATTGTCGGAGAGGCGAATCTTCAGGGAGAGGTTGTTGCGGGAGTCCGCGTTGCTCAACGCCTCTTCCAGGGTGATCTTGCCCTCCTGGTAGAGCTTATAGAGGGATTGGTCGAAGGTCTGCATGCCCCGTTCCGTGCCCTGTTCCATTACCTCTTTGATGGCGTGGATCTCGCCTTTCTTAATCAGATCCGAGATGTAGGTACTGAGCAGCATGATCTCCACCGCCGGCAGGCGCTGACCATTCTTGCCCTTTACCAGACGCTGGGAGATCACCGCGCGCAGATTCAGGGAGAGATCCATGAAGAGTTGGTTCTGGGCGCTGTCGGGAAAGAAGTTGATGATACGGTCGAGGGCCTGGTTGGCGTTGTTGGCATGCAGGGTGGAAAGGCAGAGATGCCCGGTCTCCGCATAGGCCACTGCATGCTGCATGTTGTCCATATCCCGGATCTCGCCGATCAGGATCACGTCCGGCGCCTCACGCATGGCGTTTTTCAGGGCATTCTCATAGGAGAGGGTATCTATGCCCACCTCACGCTGATCCACCACCGATTTTTTATGTGTGTAGAGATACTCGATAGGATCCTCGATTGTGAGGATATGCCCCGCCTTGTGCTGATTGCGGTGTTCGATCATGGAGGCCAGGGTGGTGGACTTACCCGAGCCGGTGGAGCCTACCACCAGAACCAGCCCACGCGGCTCCATGATCAGGTCCTTGAGAATGACCGGCAGATTGAGTGCCTCTACCGGTGGGATAACACCCTTGATGTAACGAATCACCATCGCCGCATCGCCGCGCTGTTTGAAGACATTCACGCGGAAGCGTCCCAGGTTGCTGATCGAGATGGCCAGGTTACACTCTAAAGTGGATTCGAACTCCTTGATCTGCTCGTCGCTCATCACACCGTAGGCAAGCTTGCGTACCTGCCCGGACTGCAGAGGGGAGGAACCGATGGGGCGGGTCTCACCCTCGGCCTTCAGATTCGGTGGCGCGCCGGTACTGAAAAAGAGATCGGATCCATTCTTCTGTACCATCAGTTTCAGATAGGGCACGATATCCATGCTGTTATCTCCTGAGCCGTCGGCTTGGCATCCGGCGTAGTTGGGCTTTATAGTTCATTAGGTCCCATAGCTATCGGCCGGTATTTCGAGGAATGAAGGTTTGCATGGTGAGTGATTTTAACCTTCCTTCGTGGAGTTGACGGATGACCGATATCACCCTTTCCGGGCTCACCATCTACCCGGTGAAATCCTTGGCGGGTATCCCACTTGCGCAATCCGCGGTGGACCGGTTCGGTCTG
>JBDLIF010000285.1:0-4148 GCA_039714955.1 Pseudomonadota bacterium
CCCAGGCGGATGCATCGACCACACGCAAGCATGGCGGTACAGGTCTGGGACTGGTTATCTGCAAACGTCTGACCGAGTTGATGGGGGGGCGCATCGGGGTGGAATCCCGCCAGGGGCAGGGTTCATACTTCTGGTTTATCCTGCCATTGCGCAGATCTCTCCATGCGGCAGCTACCGCCGGGGGTGATCTTGCGGACAGGCCCATTCCAGGCATGTCCCATACCTATCTGGGCGGGGAAGACAAACAACAGGGAATATATTCAACCGGTGCACTGAGTGAAAACTCCACGCAAGGCAGCAGATATCATACCGCGTTAATCGGCAAGGTACTTGTGGTGGAGGACAATCCGGTCAATCTGGCGGTGGTGAAAAAGATGCTCGAAAAGGCCGGCCTGAGCCCGGTAACCGCGAATGACGGGATCGAGGCAATCGAGGCAATAGAACGGGAATCCTTCGATATTGTATTGATGGATTGTCAGATGCCCCGCATGGATGGTTATAAAGCCACCGAGACCATCCGCCAGCGAGAGGAACTCAAGGGCCTCATGCAACTCCCCATCATTGCCATGACGGCCAACGTCATGACGGGAGACAGGGAACGCTGCCTGGAGGTAGGCATGAACGATTATCTCCCCAAACCGGTAAAACCCGCGGGGCTGGAGACCATGTTGCGGCAGTGGCTGCCGATGCAGGAAGTGCTGGGTAACTCCGGAGAGACTCAGACCGGCCTGCCTACAGCGGAAAACACGCAAACAGACACTACCAATGCCGATCTCACAGAGAGTAAAAGCATGCCCTCCAGCGTGCTCGACAACAGCGTATTGAAAGAGCTCTACGAACTCATGGATGACGATTTTGTCGCGGTCCTGGAGAGCTACCGGAAAAATGCCCCAAGTCTGATCAGCACGATCAAGAGCGCGGTCAAGGAGAAGGATCTGGAGAAACTGGTACGCCCGGCCCATTCATTGAAGTCGAGCAGCGCCAACCTGGGGGCCATGGAACTCTCCAGCCTGGCCAGAGAGCTGGAATTCAAGGGCAGACAAAACGACACGTCCAACCTCACGGAGCTGTATGACCAGGTTATCGACTGCTACCGGCGCACCATGACCGAACTGAACGGCATCATAGAGCGTGGCAGCATCTACTGATAGCTCACAGTCTACAATTGCTCTGAGGCAAAATCGGCGAGCCTGGAACGCTCTCCTCTCAGCAGGGTGATGTGTCCACTGTGCGGCCAGTGCTTGAATCGATCCACCGCATAGGTCAGCCCCGAGGTGGTTTCCGTGAGATAGGGCGTATCGATCTGCGCCACGTTACCCAGGCAGACTATCTTGGTTCCAGGGCCTGCCCGGGTGATCAGGGTCTTCATCTGCTTCGGGGTCAGATTCTGCGCCTCGTCCAGGATGATGTACTTGTTGAGGAAGGTGCGTCCCCGCATGAAATTGAGGGAATGGATGCGGATACGGCTGCGCAGCAGATCCTCGGTAGCGGCCCTGCCCCACTCTCCCCCCTCGGTCTGAGTCAGCACCTCCAGATTATCCATCAAGGCACCCATCCAGGGGGTCATCTTCTCCTCTTCGGTACCGGGCAGGAAGCCGATATCCTCCCCCACCGGGACCGTGACCCGGGTCATGACGATCTCCCGATAGAGATTCTGATCCAGGGTCTGCTGCAGACCGGCGGCCAGTGTCAGCAGGGTCTTACCGGTACCGGCGGTACCCAGCAGACTGACAAAATCGAGCTCCGGATCAAGCAGCATGTTCAGGGCAAAATTCTGTTCCCGATTACGCGCGTTAATGCCCCACACATTGTGTTTCGGATGGGTATAGTCCTGCACCAACTCGATCGTGGCGCTGCTCTCCTGCTTGCTGCGTACAATGGATTGGAGGCTGTTGTCACCTTCCAGATAGAGGCACTGGCTGGGATGCCACGCCTGCGCCTCATCTCCCTTGATCCGATAGAAGGTCCGGCCCTCCTCCTGCCAGGACTCGACCTCTCGGGTGTGGTGCTCCCAGAAGTCGTCAGGCAGCTTGGATATACCACTGTAGAGGAGGTTGACATCGTCCAGGACCTGGTCGTTGGAATAGTCCTCCGCGCGGATACCGACCACGGCGGCCTTGATGCGCAGGTTGATATCCTTGGAAACCAAAATGACCGACTTTTCCGGGTTTGCCTCCTGCAGGCCCAGGGAGGTGGCAAGGATCGTGTTATCCGGCGTATTGCCCGGCAGGCTGGCGGGCAGTCGGCTGTTGACCGGTTCGGTCTGGAAGAACAGGTGGCCGGTCACCGATCCGTTAGGGTTGTCTTGCAGCTGCAGAGTATTGAGGGGAATACCCCGGCTGATTTCGCTCTGTGGCACACGGCACATCAGTTCATCCAGAAAACGGCTGGTCTGACGCACGTTGCGGGCAACTTCCGACATCCCCTTTTTGCCTTTATCGAGTTCCTCCAGCACCACCATCGGCAGGAAGATGTCGTGCTCCTTGAAATGGAACAGCGCGGTGGGGTCGTGCATCAGCACATTGGTATCGAGGACGAATAGGCGGGGTATCTCTAGTGCTGTTTCTGGCATGTAATATCCAAGCTGAGAGGCGAATCTGAATTGTAACTATTCAGCACATTTTAAGCAGCAATAACAAGCTGCTTTCAGGTTTATCTTAAAGAAGTGTCTGCAGCACGGATGCTGCAGTCAAGCCTACAAGGACGTATTCACGGCGGCTTCTTTAAGATAAACCTGAAAGCAGTAACGAACTTATGATGATGCTGAATAGTTACTCTGAACTTAGCTAGTTAGCATCCAGAAACGTCCTTCCATGGAGCATTTCTGGAACGGAATCAGAAAATGCGATTCTCTGATTCCTTCATTTTCAAAGGCTTATTGCCTTTGAAAATTGTGACACATCCTTGTGCCACATTAGTTTCCGTCCTTTCCGGACGGAAACTAGCCATCAGCTGTCGAACTAGGCACGCATGGCCTTCACGGCCTCCAACACCTCTTCTGCATGGCCCTTCACCGACACCTTGCGCCACTCCTGCCTGAGTACACCCTGCCGGTCGATCAGAAAGGTGCTACGTTCAATGCCGCGCACCTGTTTTCCATACAGTTTTTTCATCTTTATCACATCGAATGCCTTACACAGGGCCTCTTCCTTGTCCGACAACAGGTCGAAAGGGAATTCCTGTTTTGCCTTAAAATTCTCCTGTGCCTTGATCCCATCCCGCGAGACCCCCAGGATCACCGTGGATTGACGGCGAAACTTGTTGATGGCAGCGGTAAAATCCCGGCCCTCCTGAGTACACCCGGGTGTGCTGGCCTTGGGGTAGAAATAGAGCACAAGCGGCTTTCCCCGGTAATCGGACAACTTGACAAGCTTGTCACCCGTCGCGGGCAGTTCAACATCCGGCACCGGTTTACCCACAGCGATTTCAGGCATGGTTTACCTCCGGTTAGCCTTTAATGGGTTCAATCACGGCATCCAGGTTCAATGCATCGCAGTAATCCATGAATTCATCCCGCAAGCCCGCCAGATGGATATTGGCTGGTATCCCGACACTCATGTGCACGGAGAACATGGGGGTGCCCGTATGGGCAGCGGCATAACTGGTGGTGACCAAATCCTCGATATTGATATTCCGTTCAGAGAAGAACTCGGCCAGTTGATTGACTATGCCCGGATGATCCATGGAGACCACGTCCACCAGATAGGGCAACATGTTACTGGCTTGGGCTCGCTGGTCCGTACGTTTCCCAATGATGGTAAGATCCAGTTCATCCTGCAGATCCGGCAAGGCATTCTCCAGCTTCGCCAGGGTATTCCATTGCCCTTCTACCAGCAGCATAATGGCGAACTCACCGCCCAGCACGGTCATCCGGCTATCGGCAATGTTGCAACCTCCATCGAGAACCTTTTTTGTGAGTGACTTGACAATACCCGGGCGGTCTTTCCCCAGTGCGGAGATCACCAGGAAATTATTTTTACTGGACATGAATGGCTGTAGATTGAATTAACGTGACCAAAGTGTAGCATGGCTAGCGACGATATCAGATTGGCCTTAAAAATACAGAGAAATCTCGCGCAGGCCCGCCCCCAACATTTCCGGATAGACTCCGACTTGTCAGACTTGCAACGGGCAGGATACCATAGCCG
>JBDLIF010000286.1:0-4145 GCA_039714955.1 Pseudomonadota bacterium
TCCCATAGGCGTTCAGTATCGACCGGTTTGGAGAGGTAATCGTTCATCCCCGCTGCCAGACAACGCTCCTCGTCCCCCGTCATTGCAAAGGCGGTCATGGCAATGATCGGCAAACCGGAAAAACGGACATCAGCCCGAATGGCACGGGTTGCCTGGTAGCCATCCATCCCCGGCATCTGAATATCCATCAGGACCAGATCGAAATCACTCTCATGCAGGCGATCGATCGCCTCGCCTCCCTCCTTAGCAATAAACACTCGCAGACCAAAATTCTCCAGCAGTTCCCGAGCCACCAATTGGTTGATGAGATTATCCTCCACCAACAACACCTTGCCTTTTAGCCGGCGGGACAGAGCACCAGGTGTATCCTCACCAGGTAACTTTGTTGTGGGATCACTGACAGCCTCGGATGCATTTTGCTGCAGACCCAGCTTGAGTACGAAGCGGAAACTGCTGCCCTCTCCAGGCCTGCTCCGCACGCTCAGCTTACCCGCCATCAACTCAACGAGTTGTTTGCAGATACTCAGACCCAGTCCGGTGCCACCATGCTGACGACTGGTGGAACTGTCAGCCTGAACGAAGGCCTCGAACAGCTGGGGTATTCGCTCGGGTTTTATGCCGATGCCGGTGTCGGTGATGGCGAAGGCGATTTCAGCTGTCTCCTGCTGCATCTCCAGCAGGTCCACGGCAACAATCACCTGACCCCGGTCCGTGAACTTGATGGCATTCTGCAGCAGATTGGTGAGGACCTGTCCCAGACGAAGCGGATCGCCAATCAGAGCATTTGGGACGTTCCGATCCCGCTCAAAATGAATATCAAGTCCCTTCTCCTTGGCCCGCAGACTGACCATTCCGGCAAGATTATCGAGTAATTTGTCGAGTTGAAATTCCGTCTCCTCGATCTCCAGTTTACCTGCCTCAATCTTCGAGAAATCGAGGATGTCCTTGATGAGGCCAAGCAGGTTGTAGGCCGCAAGCTTAATCTTGTGGATATAGTCATATTGTTTGGGATTCAATTCGGTCTGCAAGGCCAGGTGGGCAAGCCCGATAATGGCATTCATCGGGGTGCGTATCTCATGGCTCATGTTGGCCAGAAAATCGCTTTTAAATCGGTTGGCCTGTTCCGCCTCTTCCCTGGCGGCAGCGGTCATTCGTTCCGCCTCCTTCCTAACCGTTATGTCTTCTTTCAGACTCACATAGTGAGTGATCGCCCCCAGCGCGTCCCGCACCGGGGAGATCGACATGGACTCCCAATAGATCTCCCCGTCCTTTTTCCGGTTCTGAATCTCTCCCCGCCACTCTCCGCCCGCGGACACCGTGGTCCAGAGATCCCGATAGAGTGAGTCCGCGGTCAATCCAGACTGCAGTATCCGAGCGTTCTGGCCAGTCACCTCACTGGCGGTAAAACCGGTCACTTCGGTGAATTTTTCATTGACATACTCGATATTGCCTTGGGTGTCGGTGATGATAACCATCGAGGGGCTGTGCTCAACCGCCAGGGAGAGCTTGCGCAATTCCGACTCCACCAGTTTTTGCGCGGAGATATCCCGCAAAGTACCCCGCTGCAGTGCCGCATTGCCCGCGGCATCCCACTTGACTACCTTGCCCCGGGACTGAACAAAGACATACTCCCCCCGCTTATTGCGCACGCGATATTCCATCACCAGAGGTTGCTCTGCCCGACCCCGGTCCGTGATATGCCGCTTGATCTCTGCGTTGAATCGAGGGCGATCCTGGGGCTGGATCAACGCCTGCCATGCCTCGTCGTTACTGGGTATTTCCGCTTCACTGTAGCCCAGATGATAGAAAAACCCGGCACTGAAGTAGAGTTTGTCCGTGCTTAGATCACACTCCCAAACTGCCTCAGAGACGGCATCCATGGCCAGATGGTAACGCTCCTCACTGATGCGTAAAGCCTCTTTCTGCCGGCGCATCTGCAGCAGCCACAGCGCGCCGAGTAAGAGTACGGCCAGCGACCCAAGCAACACCTCCCATACCAGGAGATAGTCCACCCCCAGGTCATAGCGGATTTTCAGCCATTTCTGACTGATGGCCATCTTCTCCTCTTCGGAGAGACTATCCAGCACCTTCTGCAGAATCGGGATCAGTTCAGGCCAGTCCTTGCGTACCCCCATGCTGAGCTCAAACCGATAGGCGGTGGGCGCAGCCACCTTCACATTTGCCAGCCCCTCCTTATGGATCAGATAACTGCCCACCGCGAGACTGCCGGTATAGGCATCCACCTCCCCCAGGGAGAGCCGCTTCAATCCATCCAAAGGATCGGCCACCAAAACCAACTCAAGGTCTGGATAATCTCTCACAATCATCTCGCGCACCGCATAGGCCGCCTCTACCGCCACCCGCTTACCAGTGAGATCCCCCAAGTCATTGAGAAACGGGGTACCCCTCCGGGTATAGACCACAAAAGGAAAGCTCAGGTAGGGCTTGGTAAAGTTGAGATAGCTCAATCTCTCCGGTGTCTTGCTGACCGCCGGTAACAGGTCAAGCTTGCCACCTCTTGCCAGGGCATGAACCCCAGCCCAGGACAAACCCGGCAGCGGCACCATCCTGACCTTCAACTGCTCCCTGAGGATGCTGATATATTCTGAGGTGACCCCCTGGTAACCATTTTCCTCGGTAATGAACTCTATGGGAGGCCAGGCAGGATCGACGCCCAGACGAACCTCCTCATGTTCATCCAACCAAGCAAGCTCCTGGGGCGTCAGTTGCAATTTAGCTATAGTTGGAGTGGCTATCGCCATTGAGGAGTGGATCAGAAGTCCCAGGCAGAGACCGATAACCAACCGGCCTATGCAGCACCGGTCTAGCAATCTGTTATCTATATCTGACATCCACGAGGCCATTGTCTGACTGATCGGTTAGAATTACAGTGTTCTGGGTAAAGAATATTAACCTATTGCCGATGAAATTATCTTTTGCACTTTTGCTGGGACTCATGCTGCTAAGCAGCAGGTTGGTCTGGTCCACCAGCTTCCCCATGCCCCCGCAGGGCGTTGACCTGGTGGGGCGGACGTTCACATACCAGACAAACTATGAGGACACCTTTTCAGACATTGCCCTAGTCTATGATATCGGCTTCAGGCAACTGAAGGCCGCCAACCCCGACGTGGATCCCTGGCTGCCGGGTGAAGGGACGGAGATCATCATCCCCCAGCACTATATACTCCCACCCGGTCCGCGTGAGGGTGTGGTAATCAATCTGGCGGAGTTAAGACTCTACTACTTCCCGAAAGACCGCAATGAGGTCGACACCTACCCCCTCGGCATTGGTCGCGAGGGATGGAGTACCCCAGTGGGTGAAACCCGTATCATAGGCAAGAAAAAAGACCCCAGCTGGACCGTTCCCGCCTCGATCCTCAAGGAACATAAAGAGGATGGCAATCCACTGCCACCGATGATCCCACCAGGACCGGACAATCCGTTGGGAGCCTACGCCCTCTATCTCGGCATGCGCGGTTATCTGCTCCATGGCACCAACAAGCCCTTTGGTGTGGGCATGCGGGTCAGTCACGGCTGCATTCGCCTCTATCCGGATAACATCGCCCAGTTATTCGGGCAGGTACCCGTCGGCACCCCGGTACGCATCATCAATCAACCCTTCAAGGCCGGCTGGTTCAATGGGGAGCTCTACGTGGAGGCTCATCATCCCTTGAGTGAACAGATCAAGGAGAATGGACAAAACCACACCGGATTGATCAGTGTCGTATTGGAACAACTGGGCGATGATGAAAGGACACCTGAATGGTCCCAGCTGCAGGAATATGGCGAGCAGTCGATTGGCATCCCCATGCCCCTCTACCTGTGGGATGCGGATATTGCGGTAATCGGGACAGAAAAAAACCCCGGTAGTCTGGACTAGCCGGGGTTTTTCCCGCGCCCGGACGGGGCCGGGCTGACTATCGTCTGACAGTCCGTTTATTTGGCCATTGCCTTCTCGGCCATGCGACTGCAACGCTCGCTGCATTCATCAGCGGCCGCCTGAGCTGCACTGGCGGCACTCATGGCGCTGTCCGCGGTACCCTGAGCGGATGCGGCATCCAGCTGAGCCTGTTTAGCTGCCTTCATCGCAGCATCAGCGGTAGCCTGTGCATTGGCAATATCGGCTTCCATTTTGGTCAGTTGAT
>JBDLIF010000287.1:0-4141 GCA_039714955.1 Pseudomonadota bacterium
CGGTTGCTGGTGG
The DNA here is from genome assembly GCA_039714955.1 of Pseudomonadota bacterium. Lineage (GTDB taxonomy): Bacteria > Pseudomonadota > Gammaproteobacteria > Chromatiales > Chromatiaceae > JASJBU01. Next base: position 14 of record JBDLIF010000287.1, read on the forward strand.
GAGTGGTCGAAACCCTTGAGGGATCGTGATCCCCAGGCCCTGGCCATGGCCAGATCACGTTTGATGGGTCAGATCGCCGTGATCCGGTTCGAGCAGTATCTCTTTTACACCCAATGGAAGAAACTGAAGCGTTATGCCAATGAAAGAGGGGTACTGCTGTTCGGTGATGTACCAATCTTTGTTGCCCATGACAGTGCGGAGGTCTGGTCCCATCGGAATATGTTCGACCTGCTGGATGATGGCCACCCGCGGGTAGTTGCGGGTGTACCCCCTGATTATTTCTCCGCAACCGGTCAGCGTTGGGGCAACCCGCTCTATCGCTGGGACCGGATGGAACAGGATGGCTTTGCATTCTGGATTGAGAGGATGAAGACTCAATCGACCCTGTTCGACTTTGTCCGCATCGATCATTTTCGGGGGTTTGAGGCCTATTGGGAGATCCTTGCAACCGAAGAGACGGCGATCAATGGTACCTGGATACAGGCGCCAGGTGAGAAACTGTTTGCCAGGTTATATGAGGTCTTTCCCAAGCTGGCACTGGTGGCGGAGGATTTGGGGGTGATAACTCCGAAGGTTGATGCCCTACGTCATAGCTATGGATTGCCCGGGATGAAGATCCTCCAATTTGCCTTTTCCGGTGACACGGACAATCCCTATCTACCGTTCCATCACACCAAGGATTCCGTGGTCTACACCGGCACCCATGACAACGACACAACCCTGGGTTGGTATAACAGTCTGGATGATGATACCAGGGGTTATGTGGATGAGTACCTGGGTCGTTCAAGAGAGATCATGCCCTGGCCAATGATCCGTGCGGCCATGGCCTCCCGGGCCAATCTGGCCATCATCCCCATGCAGGATGCCCTGGGCTTGGCTGGGGAATATCGGATGAATACACCAGGAACATCGGAAGGTAACTGGAACTGGCGTTTCTCCTGGGACTCTCTGGAGCCTGAACTTGCGGAGCGGCTGCTGCGCCGGGTGAAAATGTATGGGCGCTGACCGCGCATAAAAAAGGCCGCTTCTTAAACGGTAGAAGCGGCTCTATACCAAGGAGGATGGAGTTGAAAACCCTCAGGAGGAGTGCACCTCCCTCAAGCTTGTAACTATTTCATCACGGCATGAATAATCAGTCATTGATAATCCGCAATCGGCCCTTTCTTGTTGCCAACATCGTTCGCAATTTGGGCTGTAGAATTAAAAACAGCCATTAATTCAAGTGATTATGCATAGATAGTCTGTTCGGTTATTGCCCCCTATCTGCATTACTCATCATCCTTGTTGAGGTCCTCCACTGAGGAGGAGCGGTGACTTTTACCTGCCAGAAACAACGCGGCTAAACCTATGGCAAGCAGGATAAGCAAGGAGATGGCGATCAGCGTATAGACCATGTTTATGTTCCCTCTGTGTTTGAGTCACGGGCTCCTGGAAGAATAGATATCATCTCGGGTGAGACAATCATCACGTTATTGTAAGTCATTGTGATTTCAATAGGGGTGGGGAGAATTATGACCGGATCACTGCTTATAATTAGCTGGCCAGCTCGGCAGAGTTTGGTTCGACTTTATCTATTGATATGGAAAGAGGTATTCACAACATGAAAGGGTTAATCTTGAAAGTGCTTCCAGCCGTTATGGTTATCGCATTAGCATTGTTCCACCCAGTTGCTCAGGCAGAAGGAAAATGTAAGGGTTTGAGCAAATCAGCATGTTCAACAAACTCGTCCTGTAGCTGGGTCAAAAGTTATAAAACCAAGGCAGGCAAGAATGTGGCTGCCTATTGCAGAGTTAAATCGGCAAAGAATCAGACAAAGAATAGTAAGAGTAAGGATGGTAAAAAGCCGAAGGAAGCGGTAAAAGCGAAGACCAAGGAACAAAAGAAAGCTAAGAAACAAAATAAAACCAAAAAGGCTAAGCAGGATAATTCTAAACCAACGGACTAATCCGCTATTTTACTGGGGTTTTCTTATAAAGGCCTGCATCTGTGATGCAGGCCTTTTTGCTTGATATGCAAGCGCATGGGATGATGGGTTTTTCACCCCGGCACTTGCTTGCCTGCGCGTAATTATCAACTCAGAAGTCGTTTTCGAGTATCATTGGGATCTGTCTCAACCAGCAGCAAAGGCCCGACGATGCTCATTCTCCGTGGCGCACCCGCGCTTTCCGAATTTCGTCTACAGAAACTGACAAAACGACTGCAGCAGACACTTGGGATGAGGCTTGGCCTGTATGCCGAGTATATGCATTTTGCCGAGTTGGCTCAGTCGCTCGACCCGGCTGAACGGGCAGTACTTGAGCGTATCTTGCGCTATGGACCCCAGCGCGAGGGCCATGAGCCGGCGGGGACCCTACTGCTGGTGGTACCACGACCCGGCACCCTGTCACCCTGGTCAACCAAGGCGACCGATATTGCTCACCATTGTGGCCTGCAGACGGTTGAACGCCTGGAGCGGGGCATTGCCTACTACCTCAGGGTTGATTCACAACTCGCCGATGATCAACTGAATGGCGCGATGGCGCTGTTGCACGACCGCATGACCGAAATCGTCTTGACCGAGATGGAGGACTCCGGCTGTCTCTTTTCTCACACCGAACCCAGGCCTTTTCTGCGGGTTGATGTGATCGATGGTGGACGTCCGGCACTGGTCCAGGCGAATGGGGAACTCGGGCTGGCGCTCTCGGACGATGAGATCGACTACCTGGTGGAGAGTTTCCAGGGATTGGGACGCAACCCCACCGATGTGGAACTGATGATGTTCGCCCAGGCCAATTCGGAACACTGTCGCCATAAGATCTTCAATGCGGATTGGATCATCGATGGGGCGTCACAGGGGCGCTCACTCTTTAAGATGATCCGCAATACCACCGAGAAATCTCCCGCCGATGTGCTGTCCGCCTACAAGGACAATGCGGCCGTTATCGGCGGTCCCCGGGCCGAGCGTTTCGTGCTGAACCCGGAAACCCGGACCTACGGCTTTGGTGAGGAGGAGATCCATATCATCATGAAGGTGGAGACGCATAACCACCCAACGGCCATCTCGCCGGATCCGGGGGCAGCCACCGGTTCCGGTGGAGAGATCCGCGACGAGGGCGCGACCGGCAAGGGCTCCAAGCCCAAGGCGGGCCTGTGTGGTTTCTCGGTTTCCAATTTGCGTATCCCGGGTGGCGAAGAGCCCTGGGAGACCGATCACGGTAAGCCGGACAGGATCGTCTCCGCCCTGGATATCATGTTGGAAGGCCCCATCGGGGCGGCCTCTTTCAACAACGAGTTCGGGCGGCCCAATCTGGGTGGTTACTTCCGCACCTATGAAGAGCGGGTTCCGGGACCGGATGGGGATGAACTGCGGGGTTACCACAAACCGATCATGTTGGCGGGTGGTCTGGGTAACATCCGCGCTGAGCATATTGAAAAGACCACTTTTCCCAGCGGCTCGCCCCTGGTGGTGCTGGGTGGCCCGGCAATGCTGATCGGCCTGGGGGGAGGTGCCGCCTCCAGCATGGCCAGCGGGACCTCGGCGGAGGATCTGGACTTCGCCTCGGTGCAGCGCTCCAACCCGGAGATGGAGCGGCGCTGTCAGGAGGTTATCGACGCCTGCTGGTCCCGCGGTGAGGAGAATCCGATCCTCTTCATCCACGACGTGGGCGCGGGTGGTCTCTCCAACGCCTTGCCGGAGCTGGTGCACGACGCCGGGCGGGGTGGCCGCTTCGAGCTGCGTGCGGTGCCCAACGACGCCCCCGGCATGTCGCCCATGGAGATCTGGTGCAACGAATCCCAGGAACGCTATGTGATGGCGGTCAATGCGGATCAGCTGGAGGAGTTCAAGGCGATCTGTGAGCGGGAGCGCTGTCCCTATGCGGTGGTGGGGGAGGCCACCGACGAGGAGCACCTGGTGCTGGGGGATGCCCATTTCGACAACAGCCCCATCGACATCCCCATGCCCCTGCTGTTTGGCAAGCCGCCACGCATGTTGCGGGATATCCATCGGCGCACCTTCCGCAAGCCGGAGTTGGATTTCGCGGGTATCGATCTGAAACAGGCGGCGTTGCGGGTGTTGCGGTTGCCCGCGGTGGCAAACAAGACCTTTCTGATCTCCATCGCGGACCGCTCCATTACCGGCATGGTGGC
>JBDLIF010000288.1:0-4138 GCA_039714955.1 Pseudomonadota bacterium
CAGTTCGATAACATTTACCACACTTGCATTGTGAGTAATTTTGGTATATTAATTATACTATGCTCGCATTTGAATTCGACGAAAAGAAGAGTCAAATCAACCTGGAAAAGCACGGGATTGATTTCATCAGTGCCCAGAAACTCTGGGATGACCCCGATCTACTTGAAGTGCCGGCAAAAACCGCAGATGAGCCTCGTGCAATCGTCATAGGCACAATTGCCGGGAAGCATTGGTCTGGCGTGATCACCTATCGAAGTAAAAATATCCGTATTATCTCCGTGCGCCGCTCACGAAAAGAGGAGGTAGCCCTATATGAAAGCTAAAGAGTTTGACAGAAAGTTTGATGAAGGTGCCGATATCATTGACGCCCTAGATTTATCCAAGGCCAAGCGAAGCATGCAGAAACAGAAACGTGTAAATGTTGATTTTCCCAGCTGGATGATTGAATCACTGGATAAAGAAGCAAGCCGAGTAGGAGTTACGCGCCAGTCTATAATCAAAGTTTGGTTGGCAGAACGTCTTGAAGAGCTTGCTGCTAACAAGGCAAATTAAAAGTGTTTCGGGGACGGACCACGAATAAGTGGAATGAACAACGGCTATATTAGATCGGTTCCCGTTTATGCCGAGAAATTCTCTGAAGTTCCGCACAAGGCACAATCCTGTCCCCCGTGAGGGCAGAATCAGCGGAAATGGAGCGTAAAATTTACTGACAGCCCTTCAATATTCACTCGGTCTTCTATTGGCCAAGGAGAGTTGACGACAATCCTCGATTTTCTATTGGCAACGGGTAACTGCTAGTATACGCGCTAGATTATTAACAGGTATTACCTGGTAATAAAGAAGGCCTCAATATGGCGACATCGGTGAAACTTGACGACGACCTGAGAAGTCGTATCCAACGCCTGGCTGACATACGGCATCGTTCAGCGCATTGGATAATGCGTGAAGCGATCCGCGATTATGTCGAACGTGAAGAAGCGCGTGAGAGCTTCAAGCAGGAGGCCTTGGCATCCTGGACGGCTTTTCAGGAGACTGGGCGACATTTGACAGGTCAGGAAGTGCGCGACTGGTTAAAGACTTGGGGCAAGGATAAAGAAACAAAGATCCCGCCGTGCCAGGAGTAGTCATCACGGAAGGTGCGGCGCAGGGGTTGGAACGTTGCCGGATGTTCCTCGCCGAAAAAAAATCCACAGGCAGCGATGCGCGCTGGTCAGGCAATAGAGCGCCAATTCGCGCTTCTGGAAACAGAACCAGGGATAGGTAGGCCATTTGATGATCGTCCTGAACTTCGTGAATTACTCATTCCATTTGGAGACGCTGGTTATGTGACGCTTTACCATCACGAAGTAATAAGTGATGCGGTATTTGTCCTTGCCTTTCGGCATCAGAAAGAAGCCGGGTACTAAAATACAACAACGCCTTATCGCAGCCAAAGTCACACAGCTATCTTGGCTGATTCTTGTGATGATGCAGGAAACTTACTGTGGAGAGAGGCGTTCTACCTGTTTAAGCGACACCCTGTCGTTTCAGAGTCAGATCTCTACAACTGTTTCCTCTTATTGTCTTTCACCGGGGTTAGTGATCATCCGGTTGAACCAACATTTAACCTCATCTCTTCCTCTGGTATGGTCTCATCTTCGCTTCTTTCTGACCCGATCACATGAAGTACCAAGACCTGCGCGATTTCATCCAACAACTCGAGGCCCGGGGTGAGCTGAAACGCATCCAGGCAGAGGTCGATGCCAACCTGGAGATCACCGAGATCTGCGACCGCACCCTGCGTGCAGGCGGGCCTGCGCTGCTGTTCGAGAATGTAAAGGGCTCCCGCTATCCCCTGCTGGGCAATCTGTTCGGTACCCCGCAGCGGGTCGCCATGGGCATGGGCGAGGAGAGCGTGGAGGCCCTGCGGGAGGTCGGCAAGCTGCTGGCCTTTCTCAAGGAGCCTGATCCGCCCAAGGGCATGAAGGATGCCTGGGAGAAGCTGCCGGTGTTCCGCAAGGTACTGGACATGGCCCCCAAGGAGTTGCGCAACGCCCCCTGTCAGGCCCAATCCCAGGAGGGGGAGGCGGTGGACCTGGGCGAGCTGCCGGTGCAGACCTGCTGGCCGGAAGATGCCGGACCCCTGATCACCTGGGGGCTGGTAGTAACCCGGGGGCCGAATAAGTCGCGGCAGAACCTGGGCATCTACCGCATGCAGGTGATCGGCCGCAACCGGGTGATCATGCGTTGGCTGGCCCATCGGGGCGGAGCGCTGGATTTCCGCGAGTGGCAGGAGCAACATCCCGGCGAGCCCTTCCCTGTTGCTGTAGCGCTGGGGGCGGATCCGGCTACCATCCTCGGAGCGGTTACTCCAGTGCCTGACACCCTGTCGGAGTACGCCTTCGCCGGCCTGCTGCGGGGCTCCCGTACAGAGGTAGTGAAGTGCATCGGCTCCGACCTGCAGGTACCCGCCTCAGCGGAGTTCGTGCTGGAGGGCCATCTGCAGCCGGACGACTTGGCGCCGGAGGGCCCCTTTGGCGACCACACCGGCTACTACAACGAGGTGGAGCAGTTCCCGGTCTTCAGCATAGACCGTATTACTCACAGGGAAGACCCGATCTATCACAGCACCTACACCGGGCGGCCACCGGACGAACCGGCGATCCTCGGCGTGGCACTGAATGAGGTCTTCGTGCCGATCCTGCAGAAGCAGTTTCCGGAGATCGTTGACTTCTATCTGCCGCCGGAGGGCTGCTCCTACCGCATGGCGGTGGTGAGCATGAAGAAGCAGTACCCGGGCCATGCCAAGCGGGTGATGCTGGGAGTCTGGTCATTCCTGCGCCAGTTCATGTACACCAAGTTCGTCATCCTGGTGGACGAGGACGTCAACGCCCGGGAGTGGACCGACGTGATCTGGGCCATGACCACCCGCATGGACCCGGCCCGGGACACCACCATCATCGAGAACACCCCCATCGACTACCTGGACTTCGCCTCACCGGTCTCCGGCCTCGGCGCCAAGATCGGCTTCGACGCCACCAACAAGTGGCCCGGCGAAACAAACCGGGAGTGGGGCAGACCCATCCGCATGAGCGAAGCGGTAAAACAGCGGGTCGATGCCATTTGGGATGAGCTGGGAATTGACTAAACTACCTTTAGATTGGTGATCAATCACTCAATCCGTCAACTACAAAGGACTGACGCCCCGGTGAGCTTCGTGTCCTTCGTGGTGAAAAACAATACAACTTATATTGCAGGAACATAGCTATGCGCACCATCATGTTGATGAACGCCAAAGGCGGCTGCGGAAAGACTACGCTCGCCATCAATCTGGCGACCTGGTATGCCGACGAGGGGCTGAAGGTCGCCCTGGCCGATTTCGATACCCAGAAATCATCCCTGGACTGGCTGGAGGCGAGAGCGGATTACGAAGGGATACCCGACATCGAGGCCATCGATGCCACCCAGAATAAGCCGCTGCGGCCCGCCAGAGGTACCGACCTGCTGGTCATGGATGCCCCCGCCAGCACCCATGGCACGGTCATCAACAAGCTGCTCAGACGGGTGGACACCCTGATCCTGCCGGTACTGCCATCCCCCATCGACATGCGGGCCTGCCGGCGCTTTCTTGGCGAGCTGCTGGAGAGTGGACGCGTGTCGCGCCATGAGACCAATATCGGCATCGTCGCCAACCGGGTGCGCGAGAACACCATCATCTACCACGACCTGGAAAAATACCTGGGCCATCTGAATGTACCCTTCATCACCCACCTGCGGGAGAGCCAGAACTACATCCGCTCCGCCGAGCAGGGGCTGGGCATCTTTGAGCTGGCACCCTCCATGGTCTACAAGGATGTGGTGCTGTGGGATGACCTGCTCGACTGGATCAAGCTCAGCTGAGGGGCGCTTCGCCAGGTTGGAGGCAGGCAGGTAAACCTTCCCGCAGGGTTGGGTAATGCAGCTTAATATCCAGCTCAGTCAGCATCTTCCGATTGTTCAAGCGACGTGACTCGGCCAGATAGGCGCGCATGCCGGGACTGAGCTGTTGCTCAGCCTCCGTTTTCGAGACAACCGGCGGTCTGGGCAGCCGGAGGAAATCGGCCACCTGGTTGAAATAGCCGGTCATACTGCCGGGATGTCCGTCGCTGACGTTGTAGAC
>JBDLIF010000289.1:0-4132 GCA_039714955.1 Pseudomonadota bacterium
GGCCCGTTTACAGCTGCCACGCAGTGAGAACGGACTCCGGGAGTTCAATCTACACAACGGCGAGGTCAATCGGTTAGTGAGCGTGCCCCAGGTGGATGAGCTGGACAAGATCACCACCAAGACCCCGGAGCATACGGTCTTCGGAGTGCTGACCCATCTGTGGATCTACGACAAGCTCGCGATCCGGCCGGACCCGGTGAATCACCGGGCCTTGATGGTATATGACCCGGAGGATGGTATGCCTGATCCCTGGCCATTACTTAAAACGGTCTGCCCCCTGCCCTTGCTGGATAACTGGAAGGAGGCGTTTCTGACCCGTTGCCGGCAACAGCAATGGATCAGGCCCCTGGAGAACGGCGCCGGCGTCGCCGGACTCTCGATTGAATTGGACGAAACGCTGGAACCGATGATGACCGAGATGATTCACCGGCAAACGCTGACGCTACCCATGACTGCATAACCCTTACGGATTGATTTCACCCCCCTTGCAGGGAGACTCCCTGCCAAGGGATCGGTCTCCCTGCTTTTTTATTCAATCACTGCAAGGAGACCCTTATGGAATCTGTAAAACCCATGAATGATATAACTGCGTTTTTTGGCGAGGTCATTCATACCTATACCCGCGCCCAGGCCATTGAGGATGGCTATCTGGTCGACGTATCGGAAACCGCTCGTGAGGCGGGCTTTATCTGGCCCGTGGCTATGACAAGGGCCGTCTGGGAGGACTGTGTGGAATGGTGTGATGAGGATTCGAAACGCCAGACCCATCAAGATCTCAGCGGAAGGCTGTGGGATGTTCTGTGGATGGCTTACATCGGTATCAAGCACGCAAAGCATGGCGGCACACAATTGATGTTTCAACTCTATCGCGTCCCCCGAGGTGGCCGTAAGACCAAGCCTCGCCTTGTCACCCTGAAGTTGGTGACGGGACCGGGTGATGATGCTGAACCGGTGGTTACGATCATGCAACCCGAGGAGGACTGAACCATGGAACTGCCCGTCATAGTCGATGCGATGACGCATTTTGGTGTTGATGACATGGAAGCGCTGATGCAAGTCCTCGAAGAACAGCATGCCGATGGCCAATGCGAAGCCACAGACGGCTGTTGTGTGGAGCCGGATGGTCAGTGTCCCCATGGCTGTTCGTCATGGCTCGTTAAGTTGGGATTGATTTAAGACAGTCAGGAGATCGATGATGAAGAAAGTACGATACAAGGTATGGGACTGTCAGGTGAAGTTCCAACGCTACAGCAATGACAGGCTGGCTATCCAACTCGTCACTGAAAAGGGAGAGCCGGTGGCCATGGCGACCATCAATCTCCCGTTTGTTCCCTTGGCGGATGACGAAGTGCTGATCAAAAGCTACGAAGAGAACGAAGGAATGTTGGCGTGTTTGTCAGATGCCAAGATCATCGAGCCGACCGGCATAGTGATCAAGGTGAGGAAAAACGATGCTCATATCTGCAAACTGTTGAAATTCGATGATGTGAAGGCCTCGATGCATTAGTTGTTAGCTTCAAATCTGCCCCCTTGGGGGCAGACCCTTTCTCAAAGCCCCCTGCCCCGCAGGTGATTTTGAGAAAGCGAAGGCTTAACCGTTGTGCTCCGCTGCAGCCTAAAGCAGCAACCCAACCAGGTCCTGAATCATGCAATGCCTGGCGGTCCCTTCAGGGGCCTGATTCATCACTGCAACCCAATGGGGATATCTTCTCCCCGGTGGAGCAAGGTTTCTCCTTTTATCTATCAATCGAAGGTGAAACACAATGCCAAACTGGTGTGACAACAGAGTCGATTTTTCCGGTCCCGCTGAAGACCTTGTAAAACTCAAGAAGCTGATCGGTACGGATGAGCTGTTTATCTCGTTTCAGAGAATCAAACCGATGCCGGAGTCTCTGAATATGGCTCCTGGTTCCTGCACCCTCATGTACGAGGTCGTATATGGCGATATTGGGAAGGTGCTGAACTATCCGTGGGTCAAGGAGGCAGGCATAACGACCCGTAATGAACTCATTCGGTATGTGAAGAAGGAGCAACCGGATTATTTGAAATGGGCTGTGCAATACAAGTCCAACCTGGAACGGTATGGGTTTCTTGACTGGTACGGCTGGCGAGTTGCGAACTGGGGTACCAAGTGGAATGTGATGCTCGATGATATCCATGTCATTGAGGATGCCCCCGAATCTCTCAGTATCGAGTTCCGTACTGTTTGCTCGGCCCCGAGGGGTATCTATAAAGCCCTTTTGAAACTATTCGATGAACACAAACTGAATGTGCATGCCACTTGGTTCTACAACGAACCCAGCGCGCAATCCGTCGGTTATCTATCGTAAATCAACATCAACCCCGTCTGGGCGATCATCGCCCTGATGGGAGAGGTCTCCCTGATATTCAACCAAGGAGACTTCATGATGAAATGCATTATTCAATACACACTGCCTTACGTACACCGGGTGATGGTCGGCATCGAGGCCGAAAGCCGTACTGAAGCAATCGCCAGGGCCAATGAGCTGTTCGACCAGGGCGATATCTGGAATGACACGAAGGAGATCCCGCTACTCTACGACGATTTTGAGGAGACGGGTGATGCCGGTATTCCTCTCGAGTTTACCGTAGAGGAAGAAGTCTCCGGTGACTGGCCGGAGCCCAATGCCAGCGTCAAAGAGATTCGTCGCCGAGATGCGGCATTTCAGGCCGTCCGTTTGTTAGTAGATACCTACCACCGTGGCGAAGAACGCGGCGGTAGCATCGACTGGGACGATCTGCATCATGCCTATCAAGCCGCTCTGATCGCAACTTAACACCCCACCGTGCGCGGGGCCTTTCTTAAACCAAAGCCCCACCAGGAGGTCGCGCCTCCCTGGTGGAGGCTCGATTTCTCTTGATGGTGGGTTTTTCACGCTACAGGAGGAATCCATGAAGCAGTCTGTTCTGCAACTGGTTAATTCTAATGCCGGGTTTGTTCCGGATCTCGATGACTATACACGAGTGTTATGCTGTTATTCTGGCGGCAAGGACTCATTGGCGTGTGCGCTCTATCTGATGGAGTTGGGCGTCCCACGCGAAAAGATCGAACTTTGGCACCATCTGGTCGATGGGCGCGAAGGGTCAACCTTGATGGACTGGCCGATAACGGAAGACTATGCCATCAAAGTGGCGGCGCATCTTGGCCTTGTCAGCCGTATGAGCTGGAAGAACGGCGGTATCGAGCGGGAAATGCTCCGAGAGGGCCAGCCAACGGCTCCTATCAGTTTTGAAACCCCGAGTGGGTTCAGGACGATTGGCGGAAGAGGTCCGTTGGGGACGCGCAGGAAGTTTCCACAGGTGTCTGGCGATCTGCGCGTTCGTTGGTGCAGTGCCTATGCCAAGATTGATGTGGCAGCGGCAGCCATTCGCAATGATGAGCGATTTCTCAATGGTCGGGTGCTTGTGGTGACAGGCGAGCGAGCCGAGGAGTCGGCGGCCAGGGCGCACTACAAACAGTTCGAGCCGCACAAGGCGGATCGGCGTGATGGTGTGCGAGTCTGCAGGCATGTGGATCATTGGCGGCCGGTACTCTATTGGCCGGAGGAAGAGGTCTGGGACATCATCTCGCGTCATTCGATCAATCCCCATCCGGCCTACCGGATCGGTTTTGGACGCACGAGCTGTCTACAGTGCATCTTTGGCAGCAAGAACCAATGGGCCACGGTGCGGCGATATGCGCCACAGCTCTTCGAGCCGGTTGCCCGCTACGAAGAGTCGTTTGGCGTTACCATTCAAAGGAAGTTGTCCATTCGGGAGCTGGCGGATCAAGGTGTACCCTATCGGGTGGATGATGAAGATCTGCTAAGATTGGCATTCTCTCGTGAATACACGGATGAGGTGATGATGAAGCACTGGGTTTTACCTCCTGGCGCCTTTGGAGAGAACGCCGGTCCGACCTGAGAATGGCTTAGACCATGACATAGAGACTACCTGCCCCCTTTTTGGGGGCAGACTCTTTCTCAAAGCCCCCCCTGCCCTGCAGAGAGTTTCGAGAAAGTGAAGATTTGATGAATATGCCTGCTGCGGCCTAAAGCAGCAAACTTGACCAGGCCCTGAATCATGCAATGCCTGGCGGTCCTTCGGGATCTGATTCATCACTGCAAGCCCA
>JBDLIF010000290.1:0-4122 GCA_039714955.1 Pseudomonadota bacterium
GTCGAAGGGCAGCATCTTCAGCACCACGCGCTTGTTGACGACCAACAGGATCGAAAGCGTGATCAGCAGCAGGATGCCGCCGAGCAGCAGCCAGCGCATCAGATTGCCGCGACGGCCCGCCAGAAACGGGATCATGATCCGCCTGAAGAAACGGCTCAGTCCGGTCTCGCCCTGCTCATCGTGAGCATGCGCCGCAATCTGCGCGGCGTGCCCCGCCAGCGCCTTGTGGGTCAGCCAGGGGGTGAAGACAAAGGCCACCACCAGGGAGATCAGCATGCCGGTACTGGCGTTGATCGGGATCGGGCTCATGTAGGGCCCCATCAGGCCGGTGACGAAGGCCATCGGCAGCAGGGCGGCGATGACCGTGAAGGTGGCCAGAATGGTCGGGCCGCCCACCTCGTCCACCGCCCGGGGGATCGCCTCCAGCAGGCTCTTGGCTCCCAGCTGCAGATGGCGGTGGATGTTCTCCACTACCACGATGGCGTCATCCACCAGGATGCCGATGGAGAAGATCAGGGCGAACAGGGAGACCCGGTTGAGGGTGAAGCCCCAGGCCCAGGAGGCGAATAGGGTAATCGCCAGGGTGACTACCACCGCCGCGCCGACGATCAGGGCCTCACGCCAGCCGATGGCCAGCAGCACCAGCACCACCACCGAGAGGGTGGCGAAGGCCAGTTTGGTGATCAGCTTGTTGGCCTTGGCCTCGGCGGTCTCCCCGTAGTTGCGGGTGATGGTGACATGCACCCCTTCGGGGATGAAGGTGCCCTCGAGCTGGCCGAAACGCTTGATGACCGTCTTGGCGATCTTTACCGCATTGGTGCCCGCCTTCTTGGCTACCGCGATGGTCACCGCCGGGAATTTTCCTGCTTCGGGCAGACCCTTGCTACCACTCTCAGGACCTGTGCCCATCCAGACATACTGCTCGGGCAGATCCGGTTCGTGGCTGACCTGAGCCACATCCCGCAGGTAGACTGGCTTGCCCTCCTGCACCCCCACCACCAGGCTGCTAATCTCCTCGGCGGAGGTCAGGAAGGTGCCGGCCTGCACTAAAAGATCACGATTCTGCGCGGTGACGCTGATGTCATCACGGATATGGTTACCCGCCTCCAGGGCACGGCGCAGGTCGCTCAGGTCGATGCCGTAACCGGCCAGGGCCTGAGGATCGAGCAGCACATGCACCACCCGGTCCGGATTGCCGATGGTATAGATGTCCCGGGTGCCTTTCACTCGTTTGAGCTCGGATTCGAGGGCGTGGGCCACCTGGCCCAGCTCGTAGGCCCCCATTTCAGGATCATCCGACCAGAGGGTGGCGGTGACGATGGGCACATCATCTATACCCTTGGGCTTGACGATGGGCTGGCCTACTTCCAGGTTTCTCGGTAACCAGTCCTGATTCGAATAGACCTTGGCAAACAGACGTACGATGGCGTCCTCCCGGCCCTCACCCACCAGAAACTGCACCGTCAGCACCGCCATGCCGGGACGGGAGGTGGAGTAGACATGCTTGATGCCATCGATCTCCGAGAGCACCTGCTCCGCCGGGGTCGCCACCAGAGTCTCAATCTCTGTGGCGGTGGCGCCGGGAAAGGGGATGAAGACATTCGCGAAGGTGACATTGATCTGCGGTTCCTCCTCCCGCGGGGTGATCATCACCGCAAAGACACCGATCAACAGCCCCACCAGCGCCAGCAGCGGGGTGATCTCGGTGGTCAGAAAGCGCTCGGCGATCCGCCCCGAGATGCCCAGCTTACTCATGGCGGGTCTCCGCCAACTGGCGTTTCAGCTCGGCGCCCGCCGCAATCGGGTCCAGCGCAACCTGTTCCCCTGCAGTGAGCCCGGCGATCACCGCGACCATGCCATTGCCAGTCGGATTGCCTGTCCGAACGCGCCTAAACCTGATGCGTCCATCCTTACCCACCACATAGACCGCTGTGACCTCTGAGCGGTAGACCACTGCACTTCTCGGCACCACCAGCTGCTTTCTCATTCCGGTGACAAACGCGGTCTTGACGAACATGCCGGGAAACAGGTCAGCAACCCCCTCCGGCAGATTGACCCGCACCTTGAAGGTGTTGCTGCCTGCATGGGCGTAGGGAAAGATCGTCAGCTTGACTGCGCCGATAACCTCGCCATTCGGCAGCAGTACCCTGGCCTTGCCCTGCTCACGGATGGTGGGAATCAGACTCTGGGGCACATCCACCAGCACCCTGAGCCGGTCCAGCGAGATACCGCTCATCAGCGCCTGCCCGGGTGAGGCCACTTCGCCCAGCTGCACATGCCGCTCGGTCACTATGCCGCTGTATGGGGCCTTGACCCGGGTATATTCAAACTGCTCACTGGCCTGGACCAGACCGGCGCTGGCCGCATCCTGGCGCGCCCGTGCCGATTTCAACGCGGTGGTGGCCTTGTCCATCTGGGACTGGGAGACCAGCTTCTTCTCGTGCATATCGCTGATACGCTTGAACTCGTCTTCCGCCTCCTGCAGGCGGGCAAGCGCTTCTTTCAGATCCGCTTCGGCCTGGTGCAGACGGGCCTTCTGCTCGGTGTCTTTCAGCCTGATCAACATCTGCTGTTTCTCAACGAAGTCGTCCACATCGAACAGGATCTCCTGCACCTGACCACTGGTTTGGGCGGACACCGTGGTCCGATGAATGGCCTCCACTGTCCCGTCCAGCAGAAACTCACGGGGTGATTCCTGCAGCTCCACCTTGGTTGCCTCCAGCTCAGCCGCAGCGGTCAATGACATGAAGCTGATCAGCAACAGGGTGGTTAACAATCCACGGCTTGTTCTGGTTATCATGATGTCTGCCCAGGTTTAAATATTAGATTTTTCTTATATTAGTTATATTAAGGAAGATTTCAAGTTTACTTATAACTAAAAAGGCCGACTTCTGTGATTCGCCGCCACAATTTATTACCCGGCCATATTTACTGTTGGACGGTCCGAGGTCGGCGTTGCATGCCATAAGCTGCTATACAAATAGAAACGGTCAGTGTGAGATCAACGAACGGAGACCTACACTCATGAATAATCCCCATGCAGATACTGATAAAGACGACGAAGATCAGAACAGAACCCCAGCCTCGTTACCGACGACTTCCGACAACCACAAGCAGGGGATGAGTTTGAGCATGCACGATGGCATTGCCGTCTGGTGTGATTGCTGCTCCTGTGAGGCCGAGCCCTACTGGGCCGCCTTGGCTGAGGAGCTTGGTGTGGACCTCAGTGACCATGAGGAAGCGGAATCGACGCCAACCAGATAGGCCAAAACTGAACCAAAAACTCGGGTAATCTTCCTCGAAATGACAGCTTTTCCCGATTGACGTGATGGATCTTAGAGACCAATCTGCTCTGCAGTAAGGAAAACATCTCTCTTTATCAGTTGGAGCTGCAACCTTGGCCAATCCCACGCCTGGAAGGCAAACCGGCAAACAGACCACACCCGGTAAAACAGCTGCCTTTCTGCTGAAGCGGCCAGGCAGATTCCTGTGGCGGGTCATCAAGGGTTTTCAGCGCAACCAGGGTGTATTGCTATCCGGCGCCGTGGCCTATTATGGTCTGTTGTCGATCGTGCCGCTGTTGGCGCTCTTGCTGGTCGGCCTGTCCCACTTCATTCCCGAAGAGGCCCTGTTGGCCAGCGTACGTACACATCTGGATTTCATCATCCCGGTCAGCGCGGAGGCCCTGACCAACCAGATCGGCGCATTCCTGGAGCATCGCAAGGTCATCGGCTGGGTTGGAACAGGGGTACTGATCTTTTTTGCCACCATGGCGTTCACGGTACTGGAGAATGCCATGTCAGTGATCTTCTACCACCGGGTGAACATCCACCGCCGGCATTTTCTGGTCTCAGCCATGATCCCGTTCATATTCATCGCACTGTTCGGACTCGGCGTGGTGGTGGTCACCCTGGTGAGCGGCGCGCTCCAGGGGCTCGACCAAGAACAGGTAATCCTGTTCGGCTACACCTGGGTGCTCGACGGGGCTTCAGGCCTGGTGCTTTACCTGCTTGGCGTGTTGGGTCTCATTCTGTTGATGACCTCGCTCTATTTCGTCATGCCGGTGGGACGAATCGCCTTCCGCCATGCGCTGATTGGTGGGTTCACCGCCACCATCCTCTG
>JBDLIF010000291.1:0-4117 GCA_039714955.1 Pseudomonadota bacterium
AAGCAAGAGCGGGGCAGTCAGTCTGGGATGCCAGGCCATGGACTGGTGTTGGAGGATGGATTGGGAATTGATGAATATCGAACAGGGTTGTCAGATTGCTGTTCATTTACTGGAACAACAGTTGAGAAGGATGAGATACGGGCCATGAGTAAAATGGAAACCAGAGAGTATCAGATCAGATTTACCACACCGGCCTTCCTGGGCAATGCAGAGCAGCAGGCCCAGTGGCGAACGCCGCCGTTCAAGGCGTTGCTGCGGCAGTGGTGGCGGGTGGCTGTGGCTAAGCAGAATCAATATGACCATCTTAAGATCCGAGAAATGGAGGGTAGATTACTCGGCCACGCGTGGTTGGAAAATGATCTGAATGAAAAAGGGAAGAAAGTCAGTGCTCGCAAGAGCCTAATCCAGTTACGAATATTCCAATGGGAGAAAGGAAACCTAAGCCCCACTGATTGGCCGACTAATGGATTCGAAAATGTTGTTACCACGAGAGATGGAAGAGGACGGGTGAGGTCGGATTTATATTTGGGGTTTGGATCAGTACTTCCGCCAAGTAAAAAAGAGCACCGGGCGTCAATATCGCTGACGCATCAGGCGATTAGAGAAAACGACGAAGCAAAGTTTAGCCTTCGCTTTCCAAAAGAACATGCTGCTGATCTAGATAGGGCTTTACGCATTTTATCGTGGTTTGGGTCTGCTGGTTCACGTTCACGAAATGGCTGGGGTTCTATACACATGGAAGGTGCCAACCTTGAACAGTTAAAGAGCGATAGCCTCGATTCAGTATCTCGGGATCTGGAATCCTGCATGGAGAAAGATTGGCCTCATACTATTGGGCTTGATGAGGAAGGGGTGCTCATTTGGCTTTCTCAACCTGTAAATGGTGACTGGCGTAAAGCGATGAGTCTGTTGGCGCATGAGAAAGTGAATATTCGCCGCGTTGCAAAGGAATACACAGGTCCAGACAAGATTGGTGGCGTCCAGTTATTGGGGTATCCAGCAGGGAGGGCGTGGGAACTTAGAGAACTGAAAAAGGATGCTCGTCTCGCCTCCCAAATTCGCTTCAAAGTCATTGATACTCCTGATGGTTTACGCAGCATGATTTTTCATATGCCTGCAAGATTTCCAGATGAACTGCTGGGTCGGTTGAATAAGAGTCAATGCAACTGGATTAAACAGAATGAACTGCAGGTTATGCAAGCTATACATCAGTATCTTGATGGGAACAGCAAGCTGAGCCGCTTGAAATAAGGAACAACAATGAACCAGAAAATCTGGAAATCCAAACTCGCCACCTGGCTGCACGATCCGGCGGAAAAAGCGCTGATCCTGCTGCGCGACAAGACCGGTCATGAATGGGGAACCGTTGCTACCTTGCGTGAACAGATCTTTGGCAGCCGTGATATTCCTTCTGATGTGGCGCCTTATTTACGGCGGGCAGACTGGTACGCCTCCGCCGCCGACCGTCCGCAATTCCCACTGGAAGATGACGGTAAGCGCTATGCGACCTGGTCCCAGGTAGACTTTGCCAGCAAACCGGTGCTTAGGCACCCACTCACCGGGACTGCGTATGATCTCGGCACGCTGAAAGAGATCACGGTTGAAAATCTGAAGCAGGTGAGCACGGACCATTTTCAGGGACTCATCTGCGAAGATGATACGGGTCAGGTCGATTTGAAAAAGACCTGTCTCAACTACTGGCGTTTTGGGCCAAACACACCAGCAGATGATTTGTATGGGGTCTGGCAAAATCTGCCCGCCGATACCCGTATCCCCGACCACTCCATCTGGTCGCACCTGGATATCTCTTCCGCCTTCGCCGGGGCGATGGCCGCCGACGCCACCCAGACACCGGCGCTGCTCTCCGTCAGTTTCGGTCCGGTGCAGAGCTTTATCGCCGAGGCGCGCAGCACCTCGGACCTGTGGGCTGGTTCCCATCTGATGGCGCGTATCGCCTGGGTGGGCATGAAGGTTATCTGTGAAGAACTTGGCCCGGACGCCATTCTCTTTCCCAACCTGCGGGGTGTGCCTCTGATGGATGTCTGGTTGCGGGATGAAGTGGGGTTGCCGGATGAACTATTTCATAACGAGGAGTGGGCGAACAAGAACCAGCGATCCGACGCCAACGCCCTGTTTGCCGCTGCTCTACCTAACCGCTTCGTGGCGCTGGTCCCCGAAAACCGGGCGCAGGCATTGGCCGAGAAGATCCGCGAGCGGGTACAGGGCTTTGTGCTGGAGCAGGGCAGGAGGGCGCTCGATAAAATTCTCAAGGAGATCGATGAGTCCCTTGATTCAGACCTGCACTGTTACAAGCAGTTAAAAGAACAGTTACAGGGCTTTCCCGAGGTCTACTGGGCCGCTGTACCCTGGTCGCTGGCTGAGGGGGATAGGGATGCCAATGGTTATGTGACGGCGGATGACAGCGAACTGCGACCGATACTGGGCAACTTCTTTCCCGAGGACGGACATATCGGTTTTCTCGATAGCGAAGCCTGGAAGCTGTTGAGTGGGGAGATAAAAGTGGATGGGGCAAGGTTTTACCGCCCCAATCCGGGAACCCTCTATCCCGCCATCCATGAACTGCTGGACCGGGTAGCGGCCGCCGCCAAAAGTGCCCGGCCTTTTGCGCCGCTCGAACAAGTGGGTTATCGCTCCAGCCTCAATGGTGAGAGGGAGTGGCTGACTTTGGATGAAAAGCAGCTTTCCGCACATAAACCGGACGATACGCTCTGGACAAGATTGTCAGTAAAGAAGCCGGGTTGGGTTAAACTGGGTGAAAACTTGGATGCGCTCAATATGCTCAAGCGACTCTGGCCTACGCTGTTTTCCGATTGGGTCGGAAAAGTACTTGGAAACAAGTTGGATCGATATGTGGTTTCCACTCACACCCAGGCCCTGGCCGTCAGTCTGAACCGGTGGCTAACCCATCCAGGGAGTATCACCCCAGAATTACGGGCAGAACTTGAAAGCGACAGGGCGCAACGGACAGCACTACCACGCTGCTTATTGGACAAGCTCTACAGGTTGGAAGGAACAAGCTTTTTTGAAGACGCCAAACTGGTGTGCCGCAATCTGCCCGGATTGCTGGATAGCTATAAGGAGAGGGAGGAGGAAGATAAGGCGAACCAGTTGGAAAAGCGTATCAGGGATGAGATATTCGATGATCAGAAGCCGGAAGCCTATTATGGAATGATCCTCTTCGATGGCGACCACATGGGCGCTTGGCTGGCGGGCAATGAGAAGAAGTACCAACAGAAATTTGGCGATTGCTGGCATCCTGCCATTCGGGCGAGCGTCAAAGACCGATTCAAAGACAATCCGGACCTTGAGTCCTACATCAATGAGTTCAGGTCTCCTTCTCCCGCCCGCCATCGCGCCATCTCCGAGGCGTTGAACAACTTCTCTCTGCAGGTGGCCCGCTTCGTGGTGGAGGATTGCTACAAGGGCAAACTGATCTATGCCGGCGGAGACGACGTGCTGGCCTTCGTCTGCGTGGATGATCTGCTGCCGGTCATGACCCTGCTGCGGCTGCTCTATTCGGGCAAATCTATTCCCGGCTGGCTCGAACAAAAAGATATTGAAAGCAAAAATGGCTATCTGCGTCTGAAAAACAGACTGATTCTTACTATGGGTGAGCGGGCCACCGCCTCCTGCGGGGCTATTGTTGCCCATCACCAGGCCCCGCTGGGTCTTGTGCTTCGGGAACTGCGCGTCGCTGAATCCCAGGCCAAGGATGCAGGTGGGCGGGATGCGTTTAGCCTGAAAATCGTCAAGCGGGGGGGCGGGGCGATCGGCATCACCGACAGATGGCTTTCGGAGAATGCCAAAGGCGCAGCAGAACTCCTGTTCAGGCTGATGAAGTTATTCAGTCGTCAGGGGATCTCACGCCGGGCGGCCTATAACTCCGTAACCTGGCTCAACCAGATGGAAGCCTCACCTAATGGTGACATGCTCAAGGCCAATCTGGCGCACCAGTTTAAGCAACAGGGTGCTGACGATGACGGTATTATCCTCGCCAGGGAACTGGTTGCCCATGTGAATCAGCATCACCGGGAAGAGAGTCGTGACTTTCTCGCCAATTTCCTGATGGTGGCCGAATTTCTGGCCCGGGAGAGCC
>JBDLIF010000292.1:0-4099 GCA_039714955.1 Pseudomonadota bacterium
GCAACCAGTGCGGAAGACAGGCAACGCATTGCCCAGGAATTTGCTGTGTTTGCCGCAAAAAAAGGCCTCTACGACCAGATCCGTTTCCTCGACAGTAGCGGGATGGAGGTGGTTCGGGTCAACTACAACAGCGGCAAACCCAGGTCGGTTCCAGCGGGCGATCTACAGAATAAGGCCAACCGATATTACTTTCGTGAGGCTATGTCCCAGGTTGAAGGGGGCATCTATCTCTCCCCTCTCGACCTGAATATCGAAGAGGGACGGATTGAGTATCCACTGAAGCCGATGATCCGCTTTGGAACGCCGGTATTCGATAGTCATGGCAGCAAACGGGGCATTATCCTGCTCAACTATTTCGGGGAGCGGATGATCGATGACTTCACCCGTGCCGCGGCAAACATCGCCGATCACATTGAACTGATCAACAGCGACGGATACTGGCTCAGTAACCCGCAAGAGGAGTATGAATGGGGTTTCATGTTCGGCAAAGAGACCCGCTTCCAAGAACACAGTCCTTATGCCTGGCAACTGATCACGAGTAAAGAGAGCGGACAGTTCCAGACCATGGAGGGCATGTTCACATTTACAACCATCCATCCACTGCAAGCGGCGCTGGAGGCGGCCAACTCGAAAAGCCGGCTAACCACCAACGGAGCGGAAACTCATGGTTACTGGAAGATTGTCTCCCGTATCTCTCCGCAGCAGCTTTCCGCCACCCTGCCTTTTTTTGTTCAGAACCATTTCGCCCTCTATCTGTCGATGTTTGTCTTGACCATGCTGGGCGCCTGGTTTGTGTCTCACTCCCAGTTCCGGCACCGGGTGGCAGAGGCGCAAAGAGATTATGAACAGCGTTTCCGCCATACCCTGGAGAATATGGATCTGGCCGCCGTTGCCTTGAACAGGCAGGGAGTAGTGACCTTTTGCAATGATTATTTTCTGCGCATGACCGGCTGGATGCGCAGTGAAGTGGAGGGACGGGACTGGCTGGGAAAATTTGCCCCCGATGAACTCAGGGATGAGGTCGCCAGCGTCATCAAACTCATGGATAGTCCTGAACAGTTTCCATCCCGGTATGAAAACCAGGTCAAGACCCGCGATGGTAACCTCCGCCTCATTGCCTGGAACAATACCCTCTCCTACGACGCGGAGGGCAAGGTCATCGGGGTGACCGGTATTGGTGAGGACATCACCGTAAAGCGTGAATCGGAGATCGAGCTGCTCAAGCTGTACCAGGCGGTGGAACAGAGCCCAAGTACTGTGCTGATTACCGACAGGAACGGTAACATCGAATACGCCAATCCTAAGTTCACCGAGGTTTCCGGTTATACCTTCGCAGAGGTCAAAGGACAGAACCCACGGCTTATGAAATCTGGCGAAACCACCCCTGAGGAATACAGCAACCTCTGGACAACCGTTATGTCAGGCCAGGAGTGGCGCGGCGAGTTTCACAACCGCAAAAAGAATGGCGAGCTCTACTGGGAGTCCGCGGCCATCTCCGCCATCCGTAATCCGGAGGGGGATATTACCCATTTCCTGGCAGTCAAAGAGGACATCACTGAGCATAAACGGCTGCAGGCTGTGGTGGAGACGCGAAATCAGGAACTGGCCCGTTCACAGACCCTGACTGCGATGGGCCGGATGGCCAGCATGATCGCCCACGATCTGCGCAACCCGCTCTCATCGGTCAAGATGACCCTGCAGATCCTCGGCAGGTATCCTGAAGTTGAATCCAACCTGGAAGCCAATGAGCTACGACAGATCGCCCTCGAGCAGGTCCAATACATGGGGGACATTCTCTCCGACATGCTGACCTTTTCACGCCCCGACGCCCTGAAGTCAAATTGGATCACCATCGATAAGGTGATCGACATGGCCGCCAGCATTTCACAGCGCCGGCTGGATGAGAGCGGTGCGGTTCTGAAAATCAATTACCAGGCCGGTCTGCCCACACTGTACGGTGACGCCACCAAGCTGCGCCAGGTCTTTTCCAACCTGATCTCCAATGCAGCCCAGGCCACCGAGGGTGTACCTGGTCCCCACATCGATATCGATGTCATGCTGGAACTCGGACTGGAAGGCACCGCAATTCGCGTGGAAATCAGGGACAATGGCTGCGGTCTCAAGCCTGAAGAACGGGAAAAGCTCTTCGAGCCCTTTTTTACGACCCGTGCCAAGGGCACAGGACTGGGCCTGGCGATCGTCAAACGCATCCTCGATCAACACCAGGCCAGCATTAGCCTAGAACCCAACGAACCCCAGGGCACCTGCGCCGTCGTTACCCTTCCGGTTACGCCGCATGCGGCTGAAAACCCTGAGTCACAGCAAACGGAGAACGCCACATCATGAGCAACATCCTGATCGTCGATGACGACGTGGCCAGTTGCAAAACCCTGCAACTCCATTTACGCAGCCAGGGCTATAAGGTCGAAATCGCACATAGTGTAGAAGAGGGTCTCGCAATCGCACGACCGTTTGATCCGGCAATCGTTATTCTGGATATCCGCATGCCAGGTCGCTCGGGACTGGAGGGGTTGCCCGATTTCAAAGACCTTTTGCCAAATACACGTGTCATTATGATCACCGCTTTCCATGACATGGAAAGCACTATCGAGGCGATGCAACAGGGCGCGGATGACTATATACACAAACCCATCGACATCGATGAGCTGGATAGCGCCATCAGCAAGCTGATGGCCGCCACGGAAAGCAACGAGAATTTCCTTACCGCCGCAAGCCCGGTGGATGCAGGCGACACCCTCACCATGGTCGGGCGCAGCCGTTCCATGAAGGAGGTCTTCAAGACCATCGGGCTGGTGGCCAAGAGCCCCGCCACCGTGCTGATTACCGGCGAATCGGGCACCGGTAAGGAACTGGTCGCGCGCGCCATTCACCGTTCCGGAGAAAACCCGAACGGACCGTTCGTCGCCGTCAACTGTGCGGCTATCGTGGAGACGCTGCTTGAATCCGACATGTTCGGCCATGAAAAAGGCTCCTTCACCGGGGCGGTTGTACACCAGGAGGGTAAATTCTCCCTGGCCAGGGGTGGCACCATATTTTTGGATGAAGTGGGCGAACTCTCCCCCTCCATGCAGGCCAAACTGCTGCGTGTTCTCCAGTACAAGGAGTACACCCCCTTGGGAGCCAAAGTGGCCCAGACCACCGATGCGCGGATCATTACCGCCACCAACATCGATCTGGCCGAGAAGGTCAAACTGGGCGCCTTCCGCGAAGACCTCTACTACCGTCTGCAGGTGGTCAATATCCACCTGCCCCCCCTGCGTGAGCGCAAGGATGACCTGATGGACCTGCTCCAGGTACTGTTGGGACGGATCAACAGAGAGCTGCACCGTAACATCACCCATATCGGCAAGGATGTACTCGAATGCATGGAGCAGTACGAGTGGCCTGGCAATGTGCGTGAACTGGAAAACGTCCTGATGAAAAGTATCGCCCTCTCCCATGGGGACTCACTGACCCGAGATCTGCTGCCACCCCCCCTGTGCGAGGATATCCCGATGTCCGTGACGCTCCAGGGAGAGTCCGTGGGCGACAAGCCACTGGAGATATGCAGCCTTGAGGAGATTGAGAAAGCCCATATTATAAGGATTCTGGAACGCACAAACTGGCATAAGGGACAGGCCTGCGACATTCTCGGGATTTCACGACCCCGGCTGCGCAGAATGATCCGCCACTATGAACTGACAGCACCCAATGGGGCCAGCCTGGATCAGGAAGAAGAGGATAAAGAAGAACTAACCCATTGAAGATTAGTGCAAGAACGGCTAGGTTATTGAACGATTATTCAATAAAAAGGAGGGAGCATGTCCATAGCGGAACCCGAGCGCTGGCTTGAGGAACACGGTTCCGCGCTCTACTCCTTCGCCTACCTGCATGTACGCGATACCCATCGGGCCGAAGATCTTGTCCAGGAGACCCTGTTGGCAGCCCTCAAGGCGCGCGAGCGTTATCAAGGGAACTCGTCCGTTCGCACCTGGCTCACTGGCATCCTCAAGCACAAGATCATGGATGAGTTCCGCCGCCAGTCCCATGAGGCACCCGCTCCGGATTCCCCCGAGGAGGCCTGGGAGGCTGCCGAGGC
>JBDLIF010000293.1:0-4095 GCA_039714955.1 Pseudomonadota bacterium
ACGGAGCCCTTTGGCCCGCGAATTTTTTCCACCACATCCTGCAGGCGCCAGCCGATGACATCCTCGATCTCGGATTCCAGACCCTGACCAACCCCGACAATCCGATCTCCCGCATGCAACTGACCACTGAGTTTGGCCGGTCCGCCGACCACGGTCTTCTGTACCACCGTATATTCATCTTCACTGCGGAGCACTGCGCCGATCCCTTCCAACGACAACCGCATACTGATATCGAAGTTCTCCGAGGTACTTGGGGACATGTAGCTGGTATGGGGTTCCACATTCAGCGTGTAGGCATTGATAAATGCCTGAAACACATCATTCGCGTCGAACTGCGCCACCCTGCTTTCCAGTCTCTTATAGCGTCCATGCAACGTCTTGCGAATCTCGGCGTCCTCTTTTCCCGCCAACCGGAGGGCCAGAAAATCGTTCTTCACCCGCTTACGCCAGAGTTCATTCAGTTCGGCATGGGTTTGCGCCCAAGGCACATCTTCCCGATCAAACGGATAGGTTTCATCCACAGTGAAATCGAATTCCCCATCGACCAGTTGATTGGCATGGGACACGGCCTCGCTGACCCGATTGCGATAGGTGCGAAAGATTTCGAAGGCCGGCTCTACATTGACGCTCTTGATGAAGTCATCCAGGCTGGTTTTATAGCGGGAGAAAAGGGTTATGTCTTGGGCCAGAAAGAAGAAGCGGTTTGGATCGAGTGCATCGAGGTAGCGTTGCAGAATCTGCTCTGAACTCTCATCATCCAGCTTGGTAGATTTATAGTGGTATTTTTTGATGACACTGGCAATGACATGTACGGCCTGTTGCTGCTCCTGTGTGGATTTCAACTCATCCAGCGGAACAATCCGACGCTCGGCCCAAGCCAATGATGTCGCAAGAAACAACACCAGCAACAAGGAAATCAGTTTCCCGTATCGATTCATCGAATCCACCCTATGACGCTCAATTCACCTGATTGAAGGCTCTATTCAAACACATCTGTCTGTTTTAGGACCCATTTTCACCTGACGGGTTCCCGGAGTCTGCCAATATGACGGCAACGGAAAAAATATACAAGTCACATATCGCGGTTATATTCTCGCGGCGTCTCCCGACATCCTCTAACCGGCGCCTCATTTGTTCAGCGCTTTTCCGGGAGGGCTCAGGTGCTTCGGAGCGTTACTTAACTGACCGCGAGAAAGATGGCACGCCGGGGGGCGGGGAGGCCTTCGACCGTTCTGGAGTTATCCTCAGGATGCAGATAGTCTGGCAGGGATTCGAAGCGCATCCAGTGGGTCGAGCGCTGTTCATCGATCGACGTCAGGCTGCTGTCGATCAGTCGGATATCAGAGAAACCGGCCCGACGCAGCCAACTCTCCAGGGTCTGGGTGGTGGGAATGAACCAGACGTTGCGCATCTTGGCATAGCGCCCTTCCGGCACCAGAACCTCTCCAGCCCGGCCCTCTATCACCAGGGTCTCCAGTACCAGTTCCCCCCCCTGGCGCAGGGCACCCTTCAGCTCGGAGAGATGTGCGAAGGGAGAACGGCGGTGATAGAAGACCCCCATGGAAAAGACGCTATCAAATCCCTGCAGATTGGCTGGCAGATCCTCCAGGCCCAGCGGCAGCACGGTAATCGGGTGATCCAGCCCTAAAAAGTGCCGGATGGCCTCGAACTGCATGACGAAGAGCTGGGTGGGATCGATGCCGATGACCTGGCGCGCCCCCTCCCCCACCATGCGCCAGCAATGGTAACCATTGCCACAACCCACATCCAGCACCAGGCGGTCCCGCAACGGCTGAATATGGGGCTGAATTCGATCCCATTTCCAGTCCGAGCGCCATTCGGTATCGATCGGAAAGCCACAGATTTTATAGGGGCCTTTACGCCAGGGGTGCAGCTCCATCAGCAGATCGCTGATCCGTTGCCGAAGCGGGTCATTACAATCGTTCATCCTGCCCGCTGTGATGCAGGATGAGTTTAGATCCCAACCACCTACTGGGACCCGGGGCAGTCGGGCAATGATCCCCCTCCATCTTGCCAGATCCCCGTGGGGATGCTCCCGCCAGACCCGCTCGACCTGCACCGGCAGCCGTTCGAGCCAGCGTCCCAGCGGGCCATCCAGCAGAGGTACAATCCACTCCCAGCGGTCAACTGAGGATTCTAGGTTCATCACTTGATTGCCAGCAGCGAGACGAAGTTGAAGCACTGAAACCAGACCTCAACCGTGTTGAACCCCACCTCTCTCAGACGCTTTTTATGGGTCTCCAGGGTCTCGGGTATCAGCACCCTATCCAGCGCGGTACGCTTCTGGCTGATCTCCAGCTCGGAGTAACCCTGTGCCATCTTGAAGGCATGATGCATATCGCTGAAGAGGTTCTGCGCCCGGCTTGTTGGCAGACTGATCTTCTCCGAGAGCACCAGGACACCTGCCGGCCGTAGCCCCTCATGGATCGCCTGGAGCAGGCCTTTTCTGTTCTCGATCGGCACGAATTGCAGGGTGAAGTTGAGCACCACCATGGAGGCATCAAGTATGCGGATATGCTGGATATCGGCGCATACCAGATCGATGGGCGTGCTGCCCCCGTCTGTATCGATATAGCGCCGTGCCCGCTGCAACATGGCGGGAGAATTATCGACGGCAATGATCCGACATGCACGATTGCCTGTACCCCGGCGAATTGCCAGGGCAGAAGCACCCAGAGAACATCCAAGATCATAACAGCGGCTATCTGCCTTGACTCTCTGGACCGCCAGGGTGCCGATCATGTTGATGATGGTACTGTAGCCCGGCACGGAACGCCGGATCATATCGGGAAAGACACCCGCCACCCGTTCGTCAAACACAAAATCGGCAATTCCGGGGTGGACTTCCGCGTAGAGTCGATCCTGTTCCGATTTTCCAGCCATGCTATTCGATAAAAGAGAAAAAACGCCATTTTACGCGCATTATAACTGTTGACATAGAATAGGCTTGAATATCAGACGGGAAACGAACCGATGGGATTCTTGGATTTTCTTCTCACCACCCAGCAGAAGCAGAATAAAGTGGCCACCCGGATAGCACTGGACAGCGGCCTGTTTGTGATGTGCCCGGTGTGCCATGGGGTGACTGAATCCAGGGATCCGCAGGTCTTCCGGGATAAAACAGAGGCCCTGGTGCATAAGATGGTCAGCGAAAAACACCCGGACGCCGCGCTTTTTGCCAACAGCGAGGTAGAGATCCACAAGACCATCGCCAGGGTCGCTAGGGATCTGCCCTATCACTGCATCTGCGAAAGTATCTAATCCTGCCGTCTAGCGTTTCTCGAAGGATCTCGCCGCTCGATGACCCGCATCCACGTCCACTCTATGCAGTAACACCGCACCGAGCACGAACAGCAGACTCACGGAGAGTATGGCCATCCGGGTATCTCCGGTGAGGAGACCGACCCAACCCATCAGGAGAGGACCAAGCACCACAGCGAATTTTCCCAGCATATTGTAGAAACCGAAGAACTCCCCCGCCTGATCACGGGGAATCAAACGGGCGTAGAGGGAGCGGGAGAGGGCCTGTATACCACCCTGCACCAGTCCAATGCCGGTTGCCAGCAGATAAAACTCCCAGATCGATTCCATCCGGTAGGCCCAAAGAAGAATCAGCAAATAGACAGCGATAGCCAGCATGATGCCCTGCTTAGGCCCGTGTTTCTCACCGATCCTGCCGAAGATGAGCGCCGCGGGAAAGCCGACAAACTGGGTAATCAGCAAGGCGACCATCAGGTTGTTGGCATCAAAGCCGATCGAGAGCCCGTAGTCCACCGCCATGCGCACGATGGTATCCACCCCATCGATGTAACACCAATAAGCGAGCAGGAACAGAAAGGTGATTCGCAGCTGGCGAAGTTTACGCACAGTCCGCGTCAATTGCCCGAAGCCCGCGCTCAGCCAGTGTTGCCGGTTTCCCCCGCCTGCTGGCTCTTTGACAAACAGAAACAGTGGAATGGAAAACAGTGCCCACCAGATCGCCACCGTGATGAAAGAGAGACGCACCGCCTCCGCGGAACTGCTCAGCCCAAAAGCCTCGGGGAACAGGGTCATCAACACATTAAAGGCAAACAA
>JBDLIF010000294.1:0-4094 GCA_039714955.1 Pseudomonadota bacterium
TGGATCTTGCCGCCATGGGTGGCGCTGAACAGATGGGTGGTGTCGGTACGCAGGTCGTAGACCCCCTTCAACCGCTTGCCCATGCCGATGGGCCAGGATATAGGCGCACACTGGATCTTCAAGACATCCTCGATCTCATCCAGTATCTCCAGCGGGTCCCTGCCCTCCCGGTCGAGCTTGTTGACGAAGGTGAGGATCGGCGTGTCCCGCATACGACAGACCTCCATCAGCTTGATGGTGCGCGCCTCCACGCCCTTCGCCACGTCGATCACCATCAGGGCCGAATCCACCGCGGTCAGGGTGCGATAGGTATCCTCCGAGAAGTCCTCATGGCCGGGGGTGTCGAGCAGATTGACGATCTCATTGCGATAGGGAAACTGCATTACCGAGGAGGTCACCGAGATACCGCGCTCCTTCTCCATCTCCATCCAGTCGGAGGTGGCATGGCGCGCCGCCTTGCGCCCCTTTACCGTGCCCGCCATCTGGATCGCGCCGCCGTACAGCAGCAGCTTTTCGGTGAGGGTGGTCTTACCCGCATCCGGGTGGGAGATGATAGCGAAGGTACGGCGGCGGCTGAGTTGTTCGAGCAGTTCGGACATGAATTCTGATGAATGCTAAAAAAGCGTTTGATTATAACCCATTCAATCCGTACTAACGGAAAAAATCCCCTCTCCGCCAGCTATCGAGGGCTTGTTTTCTACATATGGTTTACCGGATATAGCCCAGGATGAAGGGTGCTTCGAGCGACTCGGGCAGTCCCCGGCAAGCCTAAGGCGTGTGGGTAATGATGGAGGGGCTGGAACCAGGGATAGTCATATGCAAACACCGAATCAGCGATTAAGACATGGTGGCTGAGGTGGCTTTTTTTGTGAGGCTAGTCTCTGTAACGATAAGAAACAGGGGGTATAAAAAATTGTCGCTGCGCTCAGGACCAAGGAACAGCTAACAGCTGCCCTTTGGCATCCTGAGCGTGGTGGCATTAGTAACACTGATACAAACAATATCCAAACATCTGGAGGAGTTACTCTCATGCATAAGGCATATTTCATTCGTTTCCGGGCCTTCGCGCCCGTACTGATCGGTGCTGGCGCGCTACTCGCCGCACCGGGCGCCCAAGCCCTAAACGGCTATCTCAGCGACTGGCAAAACCAATACCCCGGATCCACATCCGACAATGCCAGCTGCCAACTCTGTCACGGTTCCAGTACCGGCACACTGAACGCCTATGGCGCCGACCTCTGTTTGGCGTCCCTGGATTTCGTCAGTATTGAGCTCGATGACTCGGATTTGGATCCAACAGGGTCGGACAACCTCGCGGAGATCGAGGCCGATGCCCAGCCGGGCTGGACCGATGGCTTGAATCCGCTCTATGACACGGGCAACTGCTCACAACAGGTCGCCTCGGCGAACGTGCCCGATAACGTCCCGACGCCCTATGACCCGGTGTCAGGTACAGATCCTATCGCGGATGCCAATGGACCGTACGATGGCATCGTCGGTATCCCGGTGACCTTCGACGGCACGGGTTCCTCGGATGACGGCACGATCGTCGCCTATGACTGGGATTTCGGCGATGGCAGTACAGGCTCGGGTCCCACGCCAACCCACGCCTACGCCGCGGCAGGCGCCTACACCCTGACCCTGACCGTCACGGATAACGACGGCAATATCGCTGAAGACACGGCCACGGCAACCATTCACGAGCCGGCGGCTCTGGATCTCGACATAGCGCAGTTCCGCGTGAGCAAGAATGTCAATCTGGGCAAAACCATCAGCCTCAAACTGGTAGTACGGAACAACGGGACGATCGATGGAATCGGCTCAGCTACCGTGATCGGTGAGCAGGGCGGCTCAATCGTCTACGAGAATACCATGGACGTATTCGATGATGTCGGCAACGGCAGGACGACATTCGATTTCGGGCCCTATGAGCCGACCGCCAGCGGTGAGATCCTGTGGACGGCGACGCTCGCTGACGGCGACCCGGATGTTGACGAGGCCAGCGCCACGTCGAACGTAAGGTAATAAAACAGACTGGGCTTCAACCTGGCCTGATAAATGGTAAAAAAACCGGGGATGGGGACTACCCCACCCTGGTTTTTTTATCCCGCGGTGCACACGGATAGGACAGGAAGCATAACTGGAAGGTTACAGGGTCAAAGAGAACACCAGCGCGTCTTCCCGGCCACCCTTCGCCGGATAATAATCCTTGCGCCGCCCCACCTCCACAAACCCCAATCTCTCGTACAGGCTGAGGGCAGCACCGTTTGACGGGCGCACCTCAAGAAAGGCGCTCTCCGCTCCATGCTGTTTTGCCAAATTGAGCAGGCGATTCGTCAGCTTGCGGCCCAGACCCTGGCCCTGCCATTCCGGGTGAATGCTGATGTTGAGGATATGGCACTCCTCCACCGACACCGACATCACCCCATAGCCGTTCACCTGGGTATCATGGGTGACAATCCAACAACAGTACCCCACCCTCAGGCAGTCACGGAAGATACCCAGGGTCCAGGGGAATTCATACACCTCTTGTTCAATTGCCATCACGGCGTCGAGATCCTCCTCCTGCATGGGACGCATACCGAGCAGTGGGTCTTTCAGTTGGGTGCTCACCACGAAATTCCACGCAGGATGGAGAGGACCAGTTGCATGTCGTCCCAGGACTTACCCTTCTGTTCCGGTGAACGCAGCAGGTAGGCAGGGTGATAGCTGACTACCAGGGGTATCTGCCGCTCACCAAAACGATGCACCCGGCCCCTCAGCTTACCCACCGCGATATCGGTCTTGAGCAGATTCTGGGCCGAGATACGTCCGGCGGAGAGGATCACCTTCGGCTGGATCAGTTCGATCTGACGCAGCAGGAAGGGTTCGCACTGCAGCGCCTCCTCCGGCCTTGGGTCCCTGTTGTTGGGTGGCCGGCACTTGAGGATATTGGCGATGAAGACCTGCTCCCGTCTAAAGCCCATCGCCAGCAGCATGGCGTTCAGCAGTTGCCCGGCACGACCGACGAAGGGCTCGCCCTGACGGTCCTCGTCCGCCCCCGGTGCCTCGCCGATGACCAGCAGATCCGCCTGGGGATTACCGACACCGAACACGGTCTGGGTACAGCCGGCACGCAGACCGCAGGCCCGGCAGGTCCGGACCCGTTCCCTGAGCCCATCCCAATCCAGGCTGGACAGGGGAATCTCAGCCTCTCCGGACAGTGATACCGGTTCCCAGTCTGGGGGGATCTCTTCATAGGGGGGTGGAACATCCATTTCTGGGGGATAGCCTCCATCCCAATCTTCCCCCTGAGGAGGAAGGGTTTCATCTGGTGAGTTTTTTCCCTCTTCGGCAGGTCGTTCCTCGACAACCGGCTCAGCGGACGAGGGAAGATCTCGGCGCTCCCACGCCGTGATCCCCATGGCCTTCAGATATTGCTGGCGTAGCGCCTCATCCATAGGGACTACACATCACCGGTCTGCGGATGGGCCTTTTCCATCGGCTCCAGGATCTTGTTCACCGCGTTGATGTAGGCCTTGGCCGATGCAATGACGATATCGGTATCCGCCCCCTGACCGTTGACGATGTGCCCGCCCTTCTCCAGCCGCACCGTAACCTCACCCTGGGCATCGGTACCGCTGGTGATGTTGTTCACCGAGTAGAGCTGCAGTTCGGTGCCGCTGTTGACCAATGCCTCGATCGCCTTGAAGGCGGCATCCACCGGGCCGCCGCCCGAGGCGCTATCCGCCATCTCTTCTCCATCGAGGCTCAGCACCATGTCCGCATGAGGGGTTTCGCCGGTCTCGGAACAGACCTTGAGGGAGAGCAGCTTGACCCGCTCATTCTCCGCCCGGGCGCTGCTGGCATCGGTGACCAGGGCCTGCAGATCCTCGTCAAAGATCTCGTGCTTCTTGTCGGCGAGATCCTTGAAGTGGGAGAAGGCCTCGTTCAACTCCTCTTCCGAAGCGAACACGATACCGATCTCCTCCAGATGGGTACGGAAGGCGTTGCGGCCCGAGTGCTTGCCGAGCACCATGCGGTTGCGGCTCCAGCCCACATCCTCCGCACGCATGATCTCGTAGGTCTCACGGGACTTGAGCACGCCATCCTGA